>PFEM01000022.1 GCA_002793635.1 Candidatus Shapirobacteria bacterium CG10_big_fil_rev_8_21_14_0_10_48_15 | reverse complement strand
GGTTAATCTTCCAAGACCAAGGCCACCGCCGATTGACTCCGGCAGTTTCAGCCCTTTGGCTGAGGTTAAGTTGCCAAGACTAAGGTCACCGCCGATTGACTCCGGCAGTTCCAGCCCTTCCACCGAGGTTAAGCTGTCAAGATAAAGGTAACCATAATGATATTTTATTCCCCCTTTTAAAGCCTCGTTTAGGGTTAAGCTGATTTCATCTTCAGAAAAGCCGGTAATTCGGGAAATATCAGCTTTAATATTTCTGTTTTGTATTATTTCATTAATTCTCGGGTCTTTTTGATAACCAAACCCTTGAATTTTACTACCGAATTCATAGAGAAAACGTAAATCACCTATTGAAAGATCTTCTCCTCTTTTAGTTTTGTGATCTATTTCGGTTAATTGCTTCATATCAGCTGATTTCTTTTGGTAAGCAACTCCTTCTTGGCCAAATTCTTTTAATTTTTTGTCTAAAATATCAGATTGGACAATGTAGGGATCAAGGTTTTGCTGGGCAGCGATGCCCCTAACTTCACCAATACTTTGTCCCTGCATACGGATAGCAATTCTCGGAATAGTTGGTTGACCGTTTTGGTCATAAGAATAGTAGACATAAAAGTCACCGTTTTGAAGTTGGTTTTTTGCTGTTTCTTCGCCGACAGTACACCAGCCGGTACCGTGTCCTTGAAGCGATTCTACTAAAAGCCTGTGGTCTGATCCTTGATTGTACTTAACCCACTCGCCATCTGTTTTGGTTAATTCAGATTCTTGAGCAGGAGTGACTTTTTCAATTGCCCACACGTATAGTTTGCCGAAGTTTGCTCCTTGCAACAATGTTTGTAATTCCGGATTGTCTGCCTGGGCTGGAATATTTTTTTTGTTTACTTTTTTGACAATAGCATCAATAACATAAGATAGGGCTTCTCTGTTAAGATCCGGAAAGGGAGCAACGGTGTTTTTGTCTCTTTTGCCAAAAGCATGTTTTTCCTTATCAAAAGTTGAAAGTTGCAACATCCCGGTGAAAACCCAATATTTGGCCCAGATTGGATAGCTGTTTGAATCAGGGGAAGTAAAGTATTCTATCCAATTATCCAAAGTTGACCTTTGATCGGCAATAATAACTTCTTGGGCCTGCTCTCTCATTGCTGCGCTAATTTCAATATCGCCATAACCTTGCTCCCGAGCCAGCCTTGTTTGATTAGCAAAATAGCTTTGGGGAAGATTCTCGGGCTTGATAATGACATCGTCATAAAGAGATTTTTTCAGCATTTCAAGATTGCGTTGCTTTCTGTCAAAATCTGGATGTTGTTCAAGCGGTTGAGGATCTAAAATCCGGTTAAGTCTTCCTAAATACGCCCCTATTTTCTCAGCTGGCCTTTGAGAGGTTGTTTCTCCTCTTGCTTCCGCTCTTTTCCTTGTCTTTTCTATCGGTGGGGTAGTGTGGAGTTTAGGATCTCTTTGATGTAGAAATTGTTCTCCAGAATTTTCCATAGGGATAGTTATTATTTAAAAAATTTTATCACTTTTAAAGCCCCTCTGCTATGTATCTTAACTTATTTAGCCTTTTAATGGGCAACTACTGCTTGGTAGCCATTGACTAAACCTGCCCCGACTAAGGTGGAATCAAAAGGCAGCAAGTCAACGCTGTTCTTCAAAATTTCTTTGACTTGCGAGGGGCTTTCATCGCGATGATTTTCAAGCCGCAGGGCCACCACGCCGGTAACGTGCGGGGCGCTCATCGAAGTTCCGGATAAAGTCTGGTAACCTCCCCGAAGATAGGTGGAATAAATGGCCACCCCCGGAGCGGCCAAATCAACTTCTGTTCCCCGGCTTGACCACGAAGGCACCTGGTCAGCCGCATCAATGGCGGCCACCGCGATCACTTCCGGATATTTTGCCGGATAGTTGACACTGCCTGCGGTCGGTCCGGAATTACCGGCCGCCGCGACCTGAACAATCCCCGCTTGGGAAACCCTAGCCACCGCCTCTCGGAAAGAAGTCACGTCAATACTGGTTCCCAAACTCATGTTCACTACGGCCATTTTCTGGCTTACTGCCCAATCCAAAGCCTCAATAAGATCCGAAAGATAGCCACTGCCACGCTTGTCAAGCACTTTGAGAGCATACAACCAGGCGCGAGGGGCGACGCCCACCACACCAAAAGAATTATCCTCGGCCGCAATGATCCCCGCCACATGAGTACCATGGCCATTATCATCATCACAACTTCGCCCGCTGATGAAGTTGAGACAGCCTTTTAAATTATCATCAAGATCGGGATGGCCAATGTCTATCCCGGTGTCCAAAATCGCGACTTTAACCGCGCTGCCACTAGCCACTGCCCAAGCGTCGTCGGCGTTGATCCGCGCTACCCCCCAAGGAATCGGCTGGCTTTCGCTAACCGGCGTCGGCGTCGCGGTGGGGGTGACTGTGGGCGTGGGCGTAGATGTGGGGATAGGGGTCGGTTCAGCCGTGGGGGTCGGCGTCGGCTGGGAGCACCAAGGCAGCCAAGGGTAGCGGTCGCATAAATTTTGTCTTGGTAAGGCAAAAATCTCCACATCCGGATCAATGCGCAACACACGCGGGTCTTGCTGCAACCGCACCATCTGGGCTTCGGTCAGTCGCGCCGTCCGGGCATTAATCAGCCGCAGCCTTCGCTCCGAAACTATTTGCAATCTTGAAAAAACATCATCTTGCTGGATATCAACCACCTCCGGCCGAAAAACTATAATCTGGCGTTCTCTCGCCCCAAAAGCCGTGGTCGTCTTTGAAAAGAAGCAAAAAGAAGAGACTAAAATAAAAATCAGGACCCGATAAAGTTGTTTCTGCTTAAAAATCATTAATCTGCTTTCACTCTACCAAAAATTTTCTTTGATATCAACTGCTTGCTAACCGCTTATTCGTTTTGGTGGAAAAGTTGTTACGTCAACAGCTATCAAGCCGCTTTAAGAGGGTTGGTTGCTTGCGCTAGCGCTCTTGCCAATTGTTCAAGCAGGCGGAGGGCCCCCTTTTTTTCTTGCTTAATAATCTTGGCCAATTCAGGAATGGCTTTGAGTTTATTCATATCCCTGCGGGTGCTTTTGGTGCCAATGGTAGGCGGATTCAACGATCGTCTTAAGATCCGAAGATTGGGGCGACCAGCCCAAAACCTTTTTGGCCTTTTGATTATCCGCCCAAACCGCCGCCGGATCACCGGGCCGGCGGGGCCCCGTCTTGACCAGGAAATCAACCCCGCTGACTTTTTTAACCTCGGCCACCACTTGTTTGACCGAATACCCCTGACCCGTGCCCAGATTAAAAGCCTCACTACGGTTTTTGGCTTGCAAATAAGCCAACGCTTGCAAATGCGCTGCGGCCAAGTCGGCAACATGAACATAATCCCGGATGCAGCTGCCGTCAGGGGTGTCGTAATCATCCCCAAAAATTTGAAATTCCTGGCGCTGTCCCAAAGCGGCTTGGATAGCAATGGGAACCAGGTGCGTTTCCGGATCGTGATCTTCGCCGATGGCCCCATTTAAACTGGCCCCGGCAGCATTGAAATAGCGCAGGCAAACGCTTTTGATGCCGAAAAGTTGATCATACCAAGCCAAAATTTTTTCCAGCATCAGCTTGCTCTCACCGTAAACGGACATTGGCTTTTGCAAGGCTTCTTCGGTCACCGGCAACTGCCGCGGATAACCATAAAGCGCGCAAGTGGAGGAAAAAATCAAGTGCTTGACGCCGTTTTGCCTCATGGCTTCCAGAAGGTTAAGCCCGCCCAAAAGATTGTTTTCGAAATATTTGGCCGGTCGCTGCATGGACTCGCCGGCCAGCGCGTAAGCGGCAAAGTGCATCACGGCATCAAAATGATGCTGCTTAAAAACTGCCTCGACTGCCTGTTTATCAAGTAAATCTTGTTTGACCAAGGGGCAACTGACGGCTTGGGGATGACCATAAACCAAGTTGTCCAAAACTACGACTTGCTCGCCCTGCTCCTGCAGGG
>PFEM01000013.1 GCA_002793635.1 Candidatus Shapirobacteria bacterium CG10_big_fil_rev_8_21_14_0_10_48_15 | reverse complement strand
GAAGAACTTTATTTTAGCGGCTCACCAAGCCAATTTCTTAATAAATTCTGAAAATTTGGGAGAGAAGCGAAGCTTCTTGCAAAAAATTGGCTCAAACTGGCAGCTCTGCGACAAAAAAGTACGATTTGAAGCGCTAAACGAATGGGCGCTCGCAAAGCGAGCGCCACGATTTCTCAATTGGAGCCGGAGGTGGGATTTGAACCCACGACTTGCCGCTTACGAAGCGGCTACTCTACCGCTGAGTTACTCCGGCAACTGCGCTTATTTTAGCAAAAAGTAGAGAAGAACACTAGGCACGGTGGGGATGAGCACCAAAACCCAGCCGTATTGAAAAATGTGAACGATCCGTCGCGGGTCCGCAATCACTACGGCCGAAAGCACAACTAACCACGCCATGTAGTAAAGCAAAATAATCGCCTGCTTCTTGGTCACCCCTCTATTTCACCTTTTTGGCCACCAAAAGTCAAGCGGAAATTAACCAACCATTATGAGCGGGATAGGGGAGTCGAACCCCTCTTTTCACCTTGGGAAGGTGATGTTGAACCGCTCAACTAATCCCGCCTTTATCTGGGTATTGTTAAGGTGTTGCCGGTGTGAATAAGGTTTGGATTGACCAAACTATTAGCTTCAGCAAGGTCTGGCCAGCGATAACCGTCGCCATAAGCGCGCACGGCAATTTCCCAAAGATTATCACCCTCTTCAACAGTATAAGAAGCGTCGCTAATTGTCTTGCCAAAGGGCCGGATTTCCTCCACTTGCGGCAAAGTCAGCTCCTGACCGACGGCCAAGAGATTCGGATTATCCAAACTATTGGCTTGAGCAATCTCCACCCAGTTGTAACCAGAACCATAAACCTCAAAAGCAATCTTCCACAGGCTGTCCCCAAGTTTAACTTGATAATTTTTTGGTAATTCGTTCAGCGTGGGCATTTCTTCAACCGCGGCCGTGGTTTCACTTTCGGCTTCCTCTTCAGCCGCTGATGAGTTTTCCTGACCCACCCCGCGGAAATAGTTAAACACCAAGGTCCCGATCACGATCACGACCAACGCTCCCAAAAACATACTCACCGTTGACTCATTAAGCTTGAGTTTCTTTAACAAACCTTTTAATGCAGTTTGTGGCATAATTTCCTCCTTTCCGGGCAGGAGTGCAGGCAAAGCCACGTCAAAGCGCAGCACGAGGCGTGTATGAACAATACCTAAAACCGCGTGCTAAGTTTCTACGTGGCGGGCTCGACCGGATTCGAACCGGCGGTCTCCTCCGTGACAGGGAGGCGTGATAGGCCACTTCACTACGAGCCCTTAACCAACCGATAGTAGCAAATTATCAAATTTGAGTCAACCTTGAGCTTCTGATATTATTGCTCTAATGAAAGTAACTCTCAACAACCAGGCAATCAGCCGGCTTCTGCAGCAAGTCGCCGCCGCCTTAGAAGTCCAACAAGCCGACCGTTTTCGCATCATCGCTTATCAGCGCGCCGCCGTCGCCGTCGAACACGCCACGGCCGAAATTAAAGACTGGTGGGATGAAGGCAGGCTGACGGACGTGCCGGGCATCGGGAAAGCGTTGGCAACTCACCTTGACGAGCTGTTCCGCACCGGTAAGGTGCGCCATTTTGCCAGCATTTTTCGCGGTTTACCGCCAGCCATGTTTGTTTTCTTGGATTTGAGCGGTGTCGGTGCCAAAACCGCTTATAAACTTTGCAAGGAGCTGGGCATCAAAAGGGCCACTGGCGCTCTGGCCAGACTGGAGACAGCGGCTAAAGCCGGTAAAGTTCGTCAGCTTGAGGACTTCGGCGAGCAGTCGGAAAAAGATCTTTTACAGGCTCTGGCCGCGCTAAAAAAGCCGGCTAAAAAGCGGATGCGGCTGGTTTTTGCCGATCAACTCGCCCAAAAAATTATCAACTATTTGGCGCGCAACCCGGCCGTTTTGAAAATCGATCCCCTGGGTAGTTTGCGCCGCCAAACCGCGACCGTGGGAGACATTGACATCGCCGTGGCCACCCAAAAGCCCCAAACCGTTATCAAAAACTTTGTTAGCTTCCCGGGAACCAAAAAAATTCTTATTCAAGGCAGCAAAACCGCCAGAATTGTGCTGGCCACCGGTCAGCAGGTCGATTTGAAAACCCAAAGTCCGGACGCTTACGGCGCCCTGCTACAGCATTTTACCGGTTCCAAGCAGCACAACATTCATTTGCGCGAAATTGCCCAAAAAAAGGGCTGGAGCCTGTCTGAATATGGCCTTAAAAGGGAAGCGGGAACTAAAAAATTTGCCGATGAAAAAAGCCTTTACCAAGCTTTGGGCATGCCCTGGATTCCCCCGGAACTGCGGGAAGATACTGGCGAAATTGAAGCGTCGCTGAAACATCAATTACCAAAGCTAATCCAACTCAACGACATTAAGGGGGATTTACACCTTCATTCGGATTTCAAGTTCAAAACCAGCCACGACTTGGGAGAAAGCCCCATGGACAGTATGGTAAAAAAAGCGCGTGAAATAGGCTATGAATACCTTGGTTTTAGCGAGCATAACCCCAGCACCACCAATACTCAAAAGCAAATGATAAAGATAATTAGAAGAAAAAAAGAAACTATAGATAAACTTAATTACTCGATGAATAAAAATACTCAAAAACAAATAAAAATCTTAAACGGGTTAGAAATTGATATTAAAACCAACGGGCAGTTGGCCGTTAGCGATGAAGCGCTCAAGCTGCTTGATTATGCGATTGCTTCGGTTCATGCCCACTTTCAAATGAGCCCCAAAGCGATGACCGCCCGCCTTTTGGCGGGCCTGAACCATCCCAAAGTGAAAATCCTTGGCCATCCCACCGGCCGGCAAATCGGCACAAGAGAGGGTTATGAAGCGGACTGGGAAAAAATTTTTAGCTTTTGCCGGCAGCGCGATATTTGGCTGGAGATCAACGCTTGGCCGGAAAGACTTGATTTGCCCGACTTTTTGGTGCGGGAAGCCGTTAAAAATGGCGTGAAACTGATCATCAACAGCGATAGTCACGCGTTATCACAGCTGGACTTGCTGCCTTATGGCGTCGCTGTCGCCCGACGGGGTTGGGCGCAACCCAAAGACATTATCAACACCTTGCCGTGGTCGGCATTGTCTGTTAGACTTAAACCAATGAAGGGAGGTGAATCAACAAAATGATTTTGTGGTTAATTATTCCACTGGCTTTAGTCGTAATTTATCTGGTGTTCACTTACAACCAGTTCGTCACGATCAAAGAAAGCCGTTTAAAAAATGCCCTGCAAGCCATTGGCAACCAACTGAAACGGCAAGCCGATTTGATTCCTAATCTGGTCGAAGTGGTCAAGGGCTATATGAAACATGAGCAGGCGGTTTTTGACAAAATTACCGCGGCTCGTCAGAATGTCGCCTCGGCCCTAAACAGCCAGGAAGCGCAAAAACTGATTGACGCTAGTTCACAAATGCAAGCGGCCCTTAACCCGATCCGCGTCGTGCTGGAAAGCACTCCGGAAATTAAAGCGGCTGGCCCGTCAACCAAATTGATGGACGAACTGCGCGATACGGCCGACAAAATTACTTACGCCCGCCAAACTTTGGTTGACTTGACGGCGGATTACAACCGCCTGGTGGCGACTGTCCCCAGTAATCTGGTGGCCAAAATTTTTGGATTTCAATCCCTGGCGGGATTAAAAACACCAGAAACGGGAGAGTACTTGGAAGTGACAACGGCCGAAACTAAAACACCCTCGGTCAAGCTTTAGGCTATGTTGAATGTTTACGAGCAAGTTGATCGCAACAAGCGTTGCAGCCTGGTAGTCATCCTGGCTTTTGGTTTGTTTGTGGTCTTCATTGTCTGGTTACTGGGCCAAATCAGCCATTACAGTGGCAGCACGATTGGCTTGGCCTTAATTATTTCCGGCCTGATCAGTTTCAGCGGCTATTGGTGGAGCGACAAAATCATTTTGACCATCTCGCGCGCCCGACCGGCCAGTCGCGAGCGAGATTTTCAGTTTTTCA
>PFEM01000037.1:30792-31821 GCA_002793635.1 Candidatus Shapirobacteria bacterium CG10_big_fil_rev_8_21_14_0_10_48_15 | reverse complement strand
ATAATCTTTACAGAAACAGGCTAAAACAGTCCTAAATTTCTTCTCGGAAATATGGGAATGAAATATATATTTGTTTTTACCTGTGTTTCGGTCATTAGCGTGATTATACACCACTAAACTTGTCTAGACCCCTACAGATTACTCACTATACCAAAGAATCCAAAAGGGGTTGGAATATAACAAAAAGTATTCTAGAAAGAATAGGAAATTCAACTATCTACTTACAGAACTTATTTATTGCCAATGCGGAAACAGGCGTGTCGGTGACGGATGCAGCAAAAATGGACACTTTTATTATCGCTGCATTGAGAGGATCAAAAAGTTCCCCCTGAAGCACAAATGCGCACTTCTTGGAGTTAATGCAGAAATTCTTGATACAATTACCTGGAACGAGCTAGTCAAAGTTTTAACCGATCCGAATGTCTTAAAAGAATGCGTCAATGAGTGGATGCAAATTCAAGCCAACAATGACTATGACGAGTTGGAAAAACGCAAGCTAAACAAATTGATGGCTAAAATTACCGAAGAAGAAAAACGATACGCAAAGGCTTACGGAGCAGGCACACTGGAGTTTGAGCAATTTCAGGAAATGATGAAAGATGCTAAAAAGCGGAAACTGGCACTTCAGAGGCAGTTGGATGAGCTTATATCCAAAGACTTACAAGAAACAATCGATGTCTCTGTTGAGGAGTATCTGGCAGAAGCTGGCAGATACCTGGAAAAACTCGATTTCTCCAACAAAATTCAGGTCATTCGAGATATAATAGGTAAAGTTGTCATAAAAGAAAGGAGCGAGGTAGAAATATGTGCGCATATACCATTACAATTTCAACTAGCTACCCAAAAGTTGGGATATGAACCTATCGGTTGGGATCGTGGGGCTGCCGAACGTGGGGAAGTCCACTTTGTTTAACGCGCTCCTGCAAAAGCAGGTGGCGGCGGTCGCCAATTATCCTTTTTGCACAATTGAACCCAATAAGGGGGTGGTGGGAGTGCCGGATGAGCGCTTATCGGTTTTGGCCAAGATTG
>PFEM01000037.1:19708-30720 GCA_002793635.1 Candidatus Shapirobacteria bacterium CG10_big_fil_rev_8_21_14_0_10_48_15 | reverse complement strand
GGGGCGGCTCAAGGCGAGGGGTTGGGTAATAAGTTTCTGGCCAATATTCGTGAAGTCTCCGTGATTGTTCATGTGGTGCGTTTTTTTGTGGACGACAGCGTCAGCCACGTCGAGCGGAAAATTGACCCCGCCACTGACGTAGAGATTGTCAATAGTGAGCTAATCTTGGCTGATTTGGAAACGTTGGAGAAGCAAAAACCGCCCAAGGGTAAAGTCGAAAAAGAGGCACTAATTTTTTGGGAGGCTGTCCAAATTTTGAACAAGGCCATGAATCAGGGCCAATTGGCCAAAGACGTGCCGCTGAATGAAAAACAAAAGGCAGCCATCAAAAGGCTGTCTTTGCTGACCGCCAAGCCGGTGCTTTACGTGGCCAATGCGGATGAAGATCAATTGAAAAACGCTCAAAAAGTTGTTCAAGATTTTCCTTATCAGCCGGTAATTTTTCTGTCAGCCAAAATGGAAGCGGACTTGGCGGGGCTGGCGCCGGCAGACCAAAAGGCCTATTTGAAGGAGTACCAACTAACCGAGCCCGGACTAAACCGGTTGATTAAAGTGGCTTATGAGACTTTGGGACTGATTTCTTTTTTAACGGCCGGGCCGATGGAGGCGCGCGCTTGGACCATCAAAAAGGGCAGTACGGCGCGGCAAGCGGCCGGCGTGATTCACACCGATTTTGCGAAGGGCTTTATTAAGGCAGAAGTGATTGCTTATCAGGATTTTGTGTACTATGGCGGTTGGGAAAAAGCTAAAGCTTTGGGTAAAGTCAGGGCCGAAGGGGCGGATTACCAAGTTCAGGATGGGGAAGTGGTGGAGTTCAAATTTAATTAACTCATTCCACCTCCGAGGAGGCCTTCGGCCACCTCGCAGGAGGAATTTCGCTGGAGTTCAAGTTCAGCTGATAGTTGCGGTTAAATAGCGGAGTTGTTATAATAACGTTCACTAATAATTTTGCAGGATGAGAAATTACGAGTTGACCTTGATTGTAGATCCGGAGCTGAAAGCCGAGGACCAGAAAATTCTTCTCGCCAAAATCGCTAAGCTGGTAACTGATGCCAAAGGCAAAGTGACTAGCCAGGATGAATGGGGCAAAAAAGAGTTAGGCTACCCGATCAACAAAAAAAATTTGGGGATTTATTTTTGCTGGCAGTTATCTTTGCTCCCGGCGGCGCTGGCCGGCGTGGATCGGAAACTAAAAACGGAAGATTCAGTGATGCGTTATTTATTTATTAAGAAAGAAAAACCCGCCTCTCCAAAGCGGAAGGCTATGGTGGACAAGAAAAATGGCCCAAAGGTCGCTAAATAGAGTTTTGCTAATTGGTAATTTAACCCGGGATCCGGAGTTGCGTTATACCCCGCAGGGAACGGCAGTTTGTACTCTGGGTCTGGCGACCAATCGCAGCTGGACGACCGAGTCCGGAGAGAAAAAGGAAGACGTGGAGTTTCACCGTTTGGTGGCGTGGAATAAGCTGGCCGAGCTGTGCTCTCAACTGCTTGCCAAGGGTCGCAAGATTTTTGCCGAGGGCCGGTTGCAAACCCGCCAGTGGACCGGTCAAGACGGCGTTCAGCGTCAGACTACCGAGATCGTCATTGACGAAATGATCATTTTGGACTCTCGGCGGGATTTTCCCTCCGAAGCGGCGGGCAGAGTGGCGGTTAGCGCGGAGGGCGAATTGGCCAGTGAACCGGTCCGGGAAGAGCCGGCCCCGGCGAAACCGGCAAAACCAACCCAAGCCAAGTCGGCCAAACAAGATGACCAAGAAGAAGTTGAAGCCAACGATATTCCTTTTTAAACATGTTTAGACCAAAAAAAAGGCCGGAAAAGCCCAAACCAGCGGATTGTTATTTTTGCCAAGCCAAGACAACGCCTGACTATAAAGACAAAGCCACCTTGAGCCGTTTTGTTTCTGATCGGGGCAAAATTCTGGCGCGTGGCTACAGTGGCCTGTGCGCCCGCCACCAACGTGGCTTATCGCGGGCAATCAAGCGCGCCCGCTTTTTGGCCCTGATCCCGTTTGTTGCCAAAATTTAAATCCTTTTAATGAAGCTAAATTTACGTCAAGCCAGGTTAGTGACTCTTTTTTTGGTGGTCGCTTTGACGGCCGGAGGCATGGGCTATTGGTGGGGGACGCGGACAGCGGCTTTTCCAAAACCGGTTCTTGACCATCAACTCGATTTTTCCCTTTTTTGGAATGTTTGGGAGCGTTTGGGCGCCACTTATATTGACAAACAGGCTCTGGATCCCCAGCAGATGGTTTATGGCTCAATTGAAGGCATGGTCGCCGCTTTGAACGACCCCTACACCGTTTTTTTGACGCCCAAAAACAATGATGAAGCTAAACAAAGATTAAACGGTTCGTTTGAGGGTGTCGGGATGGAGCTGGGCTATCGTGACGAGATTTTGGCGGTGATTGCGCCTTTGCCCGGGACCCCGGCGGAAAGGGCAGGGATTCGTGCCGGCGATTTGATTATCAAGATTGAAGGCCAAGAAACAACCAGTGTCAGTCTGCCCGAAGCGGTGGAGTTGATTCGCGGCCCGGCGGGGACAGCGGTCAAACTAACCTTGCTGCACCAAAATGAAACCGAGTTTTATGAGGTGAGTGTCGTGCGAGAAAAAATCGTCGTGCCGAGTGTGGAGATCAGCTTTGAGGATAACGTGGCTCATTTGGCATTGTTAAGCTTCGGTGACCGAACCAATCAGGAGTGGCTGGGGGCGGTCAACCAAATTGTCGCCCGCCGACCCAAGGGAATTGTTTTGGATCTGCGCAACAACACCGGTGGTTATTTGAGCGGGGCGGTGTTTGTCGCCTCTGAATTTTTAACTGACGGGGTGGTAGTGCAGCAGGAATTTAGCGACGGCCATCGGGAAAATCTGGCGGTTGATCGTCAGGGTAAATTGCGAGACTATCCTTTGGTGGTGCTGATCAACCAAGGCAGTGCTTCCGCGGCTGAAATTGTGGCCGGGGCTTTGCGGGATTATGATCGGGCGACGCTCGTGGGCGAGACCAGTTTTGGCAAGGGCTCGGTTCAAGAAGCCCAGGAACTTCCCGGTGGGGCCGGTTTGCACATCACGACCGCGCGCTGGTTGCTACCCAAGGGAGACTCGATTGATAAGCAGGGGATTGAACCCATTGTTAAAATTAAAGACGATTTGGAAACAGAAACGGACGAACAGTGGGAAAAGGCCAAAAGCCTTTTAAGCTAATTTTCAGTTTCGGATTTTAAGTTAAAACAGATGAAATTGATTAAGGCGAAGCGTTTTCTTTCCGGGGCGGCAGTTGGTGCCGCTCTTTTAGCTTTAGTTTTTTTGGCCGGGGCCGTTTCCGATCGCTTTTTTAGTTATCGGTTGCTGAATCGCTTTTTCCCCCGTAACAGCCAAATTTCCTTAAACCAAAAAATTTTGAATGAAGAATCGGTGGTCATTGACGTGGCAGAAAAAGCCAGTCCCAGCGTGGTGACGATCGGGGTCACCAAAACTCAACGCGTTTTGGATCTTTTTGGGGCGAATCCTTTCGCTGGTCCTTTCGGTTTTTTTGACCAGCAACCGAGTGGCCAAGAGGAAACAGTGAAGCAGGATGTAGGGAGTGGTTTTATTGTGGATGAAAGCGGGCTGATTGTTACCAACAAGCATGTCGTGGCTGATAGCCAAGCCCAATACCGGGTGATTACCAAAAATGATCAAGAATACAGCGCGGAAAAAATTTACCGTGATCCGGTCAATGATTTGGCCATTTTAAAAATCAATGCCAATAAGGACAAGTTGGTCCCAATTGAGTTGGGCAGTTCAGATAATTTGAAAGTTGGTCAGTTCGTGATGGCGATCGGGACGGCCTTGGGTGAATTCCGTCATACGGTTACGACCGGCGTGATTTCCGGTCTGGGGCGGGGGATTACCGCCGGTTCCGCCTACGAAAGCTATGCTGAACAGCTGGACAACGTGATTCAGACCGATGCGGCGATTAACCCCGGTAACTCCGGCGGGCCGCTTTTGAATTCGGCCGGGCAGGTAATTGGTATCAACGTGGCCGTCGCCACCGCCGGCCAAAATATTGGTTTTGCCCTGCCGATTAATTTGGTTAAGGATTCACTGCAAAACTTTCAGCAGACCGGTCAGTTTGAACGCGCCTTTTTGGGGATTCGCTACCGCATGATTGATCGTGATTTGGCCCTGATGAACGAGGTGCCTCAAGGCGCTTATATCATCGAAGTGGTGGCGGGCGCGGCGGCGGACAACGCCGGGATTAAACAGGGGGATATTGTGACCGATTTTGATGGCCAGTCAGTTCGTGAGGAGAACCCTTTGGCGAAGATGATTAATAAGAAAAAAGCCGGCGATCAAGTCATGGTTAAAATTTGGCGTGACGGAGAAACAATGGAAAAGACAGTGACACTTAAAAGTTCTTGATGATTCTTTCCAGCTCTCCCTCCAAAATTTTGTCCAGATTGTAGAATTTTTTGTTTAACCGGTGGTCGGTGATGCGACTCTGGGGGTAGTTGTAAGTGCGGATTTTTTCTGACCGCATGCCACGACCGATGGCCTCCCTTTGCTGACTAATCTGGCTGGCTTTGGCGGCCTGCTGTCGGTCCCAAAGTTTTTGGCGCAGCAGCTGCAGGGCAATTTCGCGGTTTTGATATTGGGTGCGTTCTTGTTCGCAAGTCACGGTGAGGCCGGTGGATTTTTGAATTAGTCGGACGGCCGAAGAGACCTTTTGCACATTTTGCCCTCCTTGGGTTGAGGCCCGGTAAAACTGCCACTCCAAATCGCTGGGATTAATGAAGATTGCGGTTTCATCAACTTCGGGCAGGACCGCCACTGTAGCGGTGGAGGTGTGGAGGCGGCCATGCTTTTCGGTCGTTGGAATACGCTGAACACGGTGGACACCGGCTTCATGCTGCAACAGTAGATAAACTTTTGGGCCCTTAAGACGCAAAATATTTTGGTCTAATAGCTCTGCCTTCCAGCCTTGCCTTTCGGCATATTTGAGATACATCCGCAGCAAGTCGTGGGCCCAAATCTTGGCCTCGTCACCGCCGGCCGCCGCCCGCACTTCCAAAATAGCAATATCCTGATTCATTTTAGGATTTTGCCAGAAGCACTTCCTTCAGAGTTTTGGGTCTTTTCTTCTCTTCCTCTCGCTCGCGTTTTTCCTGAAGAATTTTTTTGTCTTTTTTCTTAATATATTTTTTACCGGCTACAGCTTTTTGTTTGGCCTGGAATTTTTCTACACGGCCCTGGGTATCAACAAAACGAGTCTGCCCGGTAAAAAACGGATGGCATTGGGAGCAGATGTCCACCTGAATTGCCGGTAAAGTGGAGCCGGTCGTAAAACTGTTACCACAGGCACACGTCACCTTCGCTTCCGGATACCATTTGGGATGAACTGCTTGCTTCATAGTAGTGGAGAATATTTTATCACTTTTACCGCTGCTCGGCAATCAGCGCGCCGGCGGCGATGAGAGCGGCACCGACCAAAAAAGGGAGGACGATGGGCTCTTTTAGCCAGACAGCTGCCAGCGGCACGCCAAAAAGCGGTTGCAGGTAAGTAAAGAGGGCCGCTTCGGAAACTTCGATTTGGCGGTGGCCGTAAAGATAAGTACCGTAGGCGATGACCGAGCCGAAAATGGCCATATAAATAATTCCGGGGAGAGCTTGTGGTGGCAGGTTACTTTGGGACAAAAAAAGGGGCAAAAGGATGATCGTCCCGACCAAAAATGATGAGCTAAGCAAAATAAAGTTATCCAGGTTAGCCTTTTTGGCCAACAGGGTAAAGCTTGCCCAAGCAATGGTGCCCAAAAAAATCAGCAAGTTGCCCAGGATCTGCTGGTGAAGCCTTGCCTGGGCAGAAAACAATGGTTGGCAAATAGTGATCAGCGTGCCGGTCAAAACAACGGCAATGCCAATTTTTTCCTTGGTGGTGATGTGGTCTTTGAGCCAAAAAGCGCCGCCCAAAATGACTAACATCGGGGCGATAACCCAGATCACCGCGCCCGCGATGGCCGTCGCCTTAGCCATACCAGTAAAAAGCAGAGACAACGTTAGCGGGGTGCCTAAAAAACCTAAAGCTAAATATTGGGGCCATTGCTTCTTGGTGGGCTTAATTTTTTTAATTCTTAAACCGAGAGGGATGATTAAAATCAGGCTGACGAGCAAAAAGCGGTAAAACAAAAAACCAATCGGGGAGATAAAACCGAGCGTGTATTTGATGACTGGCGGGGCGATTCCCCAGATCAGCGCGGTAATCAGCAGGGCTGCGTAGGCAGATTTTCGGGACGAGCTCATTTTAATTTGGCTGCCAATTTAGTTTGGGCGATTTTTTCTTGCTGGCCGGAAGCTAAATTTTTCAGCGTGACGGTTTGCTGGGCGATTTCTTCCGGCCCCAAAATCACCACCAAGGGGATCCCTTGGCGATCGGCAGATTTTAGTTGTTTGTCTAGCTTATCAGTTTCCAGGTAAATTTCGGTGGCAATTCCTTTTTGTCGCAGTTGGGTGGCCAGCTGCAGGGAATGGCGGTAAGTTGAGGTGTCAAAAATGGTGACCAAAACTCGAGCCGGCGCTGGTTTGGCCTTTGGCCAGAGATTAGATTTTTTCAACAGGGCTTGAAGTACCACGTCGCCGCAGGCAAAGCCGATGCCCGCCGAGTCGGAGGGCAGACCGCCGACAGCTTCAACCAGATTATCATAACGGCCGCCGCCCAAAATGGCCCGAAATTCACCGGCAGTGTCTCGGGCTTCAAAAACCGTGCCGGTGTAGTAGTCCAAGCCGCGGGTGATCGTCGGGTCAAACTCCACCCAATCACCAACCCCCAGATCTTTTAAAGTTGAAAACAAGGCTGTTAATTCTTCCGATTCGCGAGAAAAATCTTTGTCTGCCAAAATGCCTTGCAGGTCCTCAATTTGTAGTTTGGTTAAGCCAATTTCCTTAAGGTAAGCCAGCCATTCCTGATTAGCCATTTTTTCTTGCTTATCAATCGCTTTAAAAACGTCATTGATTTTATTTTGGGAAAGGGAGATGAGTTTTAGTTTTTGTTCTAAAAAGCGGCGGCTGTTGATTTTGATTTTGACTTGTTTGGGAGTCAACCCGACGCTGGCTAAAAAGGAGACGGCCACCGCGATCACTTCGGCGTCTGCCTCCGGGACGGATGAACCGATTAAATCGACGTCCCACTGATAAAATTCTCGGGCGCGACCTTTTTGAGGAGCTTCGTAGCGCCAACGCGGTCCGATGGTAAACCAGCGCAAGGGCTTGACTAACTCACCTTGTTTTTGAGCGACCATTCTGGCCAAAGTGGGGGTCATTTCCGGTCGCAAAGCCAAAGAAATACCTTTGCGGTCCTTGAGGATAAAAGTTTGTTTTTGAACCAGCTCTTGGCCGGATTTGGCGGCGTATAAGGCCAGTGATTCCAGCGCGGGGCCTTCATACTCCTGGTAGCCAAATAGCCGGCTAGACGCCCGCATCTTATCAAATAGCCAAGTCCGCCCTGCCATTTCTTCAGGGTAGAAATCGCGGAAGCCTTTGGTTAACGCAAATTTTACTTGCCGCATGGCCCTATCTTAGCATTTGTCAATTTTTTTGACAATTTTTATTCTGCGGGGGAAGGAGTGGCTTCAGTTGGTTCGGTTTGACCGAGGGCCAGGCCGGGGATGACGTGGATGCGGGTGGCGCTGATAATGATTTCACTATTTTCTTCCGCTTTGCCGACGGCGACAATACGGTCATTGATTTTGATGGCCTCAAATTCCACGGTCTCCATCTTACCGTTAACTTTTTTGGTGATAGTCGTTTGGCTGCTGGCCTCAACCGAATAAATGGTGCCGGCCTTGACATTTTTGACGGTCAGCATGTTTTCGGTTTGAGAAATATCACTGACCGTGCCGAAGATGGCCCGGCGCAGTCTTGGGGCGGGTTTTGCGATTACCAGCAAGCGTTTGGCTTGCAAAACGCTATTTTCATCCGTGAAGCCCATCGCGATCGCAAAATTGCCTACCGTGAGTTCGCTGGGATCAGTTGGCTGTCGGTTTAATCCCAGAACGGTGGTATCAGCGGTGACGGCCGTGTAGCCCAAGCCAGAACGGGTTTTTAAGCTGACCATGCCGTCACTAATCTCGGTAATTTCGCCGACAAACGCCCTTTTTTGGCCTTGCTTGGCTTCATTAAGCGTTTCGCGGACTCTTTCTTTGACGGCGTCACGAATTTCTTTGACTTTGTCGCCCAAAACGTCTTGGCTTTCGGTGGGGGTGGGTGTTTCGCCAACCGCCCAAGAGGCAGTTTGACTCAAAACGAGAAAAAAAACCAGGGTCACTATCAGAAAGAGGAGTGTAAGACTTTTCATTTAAATTTCGGCGGTTGAGTAAACCACGGTTAATGATTTTTTGATTTCGCTGCCTGCCTCATCATAAGCGGCCACCTCGATTTGATTGTCACCGCCGGCCAAGGTGATAGTCGTGCTGAAATCACCATTTTGATCCGCCTCGAGGATTTTTTCGCCCTCTTGATACAGGATAACGACTACGGCTTGGGGAGCAGTTTTGCCGGAAACGGCGATTTCTTCTTCATCACTTAAGAAATTGTCTTCCGGCGAGAGGACAGTCAGGGAAATTTCCGAACTTTCCGCTTGGGGGGTAATGATAATTTCTGGGGTCGGGCTGGGAGAGGCTGGCTCTGCCGGAGTTTTTTGAATCGCGCGGTTAGCTGTCCAGACGCCAAAGGTGATGAGCAGGCCAAGCGCGAAGCCGGTAATGATGGCAACAAGGACTTCTTTTTTCATTGGGTAAAGAGCAGTTAACAGAATATAGCCGAAAAAATTCGGGTTGTCAAGAAAGAAGGTTTTTGTTAGACTAGAAGTCAATGGAAATCCGGTTTTTGGGACAGGCTTGCTTCCAAATTAAAGGCAAAAAAGTGACGCTGATTACTGATCCTTACGACGCTTCGGTAGGCTTCAGGCTGCCTAAAGTGGCGGCAGACATTGTCACTGTTTCCCATCAGCACGCAGATCACAACAATGCGGCAGCGGTCACGGGGACGACCCGCCGCCCCGTCCCGTTTGTGATCACCGGCCCCGGCGAGTATGAAGTAGGGGGTGTTTCGGTTTTTGGTTTTCCCAGCTTCCACGATAGCCAACAGGGTCGGGAGCGGGGAACCAACACGATTTACGTGATCCAAATGGATGGTTTGCGCTTGGTTCATTTGGGCGATTTGGGGCATCCGGTTGACGAAAAACTGTTGGAAGCGATCAATGGGGCCGAAATTCTTTTTGTCCCGGTCGGCGGCACTTATACTTTGGGTCCCCAGCAAGCCGCCGAGGAGGTCAAGAAAATCCAGCCGCAGCTGACGATTCCCATGCATTATCAGTTGCCGGGGATAAAATTGGCGCTAGCCCCGGTCAAAGATTTTTTGGCCCAAATGGGTGCTGAAGCAGTAAAGCCGTTGGATAAGCTGATCGTTTTCCGCGATCAGCTACCGGAAGAAAATGAAACGGTGGTTTTGAATGCCAGGAATTAAGATTCCTCCCCATAGTCAAGAGGCCGAAACTTGTGTTTTGGGTTCGATTCTGATTGACAAAGACGCCATTACGACCGTCGCCGAGTTTTTGCGGCCGGAGCATTTTTACCGTGAAGCCAATCAGCTAGTTTTTCAGACCCTGCTTGATTTGTACGAAAAACGCCAGCCGATTGATATCGTCACGGTCAAAGAAAACCTTAAAAGGCAAAAGGCCCTGACCCCAGTAGGCGGCGCGGCTTATTTGACCTCGCTGGTTAACAGTGTGCCGACAGCGGCGCACGTGGAGCAGTACGGCCAGATTGTGAAGGATAATTACACCAAGCGGGAGCTGATTACGGCGGCCGGTCGGATTGCTCAAGCCGCTTTTGATGAAGGCGGGGAGGCCGCCAAGGTTCTGGATCAGGCCGAGCAAGCGATTTTTAGTCTTTCTCAAAAGCATTTGCGTCAGGTATTTGCACCGGTTAAAGACGTTTTGGCCGAGAGCTTTGACCGTTTGGATGAGTTGCACAAACGAGCCGGTGGTCTGCGCGGCGTGCCGACCGGCTTTAGGCAATTAGACAATGCTTTGGCCGGATTGCAGGATTCCAACTTGATCATTTTGGCGGCGCGGCCAGGGCTGGGCAAGACGGCTTTGGCTTTGGAGATTGCCCAGCACGTGGCGGTCAAGGAAAAATTGCCGGTGGGCTTTTTTTCTTTGGAAATGAGTCGGGAAGAGCTGGTGGACCGGCTCTTAGTGTCCCAGGCGGACATTGACGCCTGGAAACTCAAGACCGGCCGCTTAAGCGAAGAGGATTTTAATCGGCTTTCGGAGGCGATGGGGGAACTGGCCGAAGCGGATTTGTTTATTGACGATACGCCGGCGGCCACGGTGTTGGAGATGCGTACCAAAGCGCGGCGGCTGATGGCCGAGCATGGCCTGCGTTTGATTGTGATGGATTATTTGCAGCTGGCGCGGTCGGTGCGCAACTATGATTCTCGGGTGCAGGAAGTGGCCGAAGTGTCCATGGGATTGAAGAACTTGGCCAGAGAATTAAAGGTGCCGGTGTTGGCTTGTTCGCAACTGTCGCGGGCAGTGGAACAGCGGGGTAAGAAACGCCCCCAGCTGTCGGACCTGCGTGAATCGGGATCAATTGAGCAAGACAGCGATGTCGTGATCTTTTTGTGGCGAGAAGAGGAAGAGAATATGGAGGTGGTGGATTTGGAAGTGGCCAAGCACCGCAACGGACCGTTGCGTAGCTTTAAGTTGCATTTTCGCGGCGATCGGATTAAATTTTATGATATTGGAGGCCAGGAAGGAAAATGAATAATTTTTTAACGGCCGGTAACCCCCAGATGTATTTATTTTTGGTTTGGTCATTGGGATGGAAAGGCTGGGCGCTCTGGCGCGCCAGCAAGAATAGTCAGCGTTTTTGGTATCTGGCGATGTTGGTAATCAACACCGTGGGCCTTGTGGAAATTATTTATCTGGTTTTTTTCCAAAAGCAAGGTAGATTGTGGGAAAAAATCGTCGCCAAGC
>PFEM01000037.1:0-19667 GCA_002793635.1 Candidatus Shapirobacteria bacterium CG10_big_fil_rev_8_21_14_0_10_48_15 | reverse complement strand
GAACCCGCATCCCGCTGTTGCGGGACAGGTTTTTGAGACCTGCGCGTCTGCCAATTCCGCCACCTCGGCTAATAAAAAACAATATTAATTTATCACCAATTGCCCTTCGGGCAATGTCTACCTCCCGTATAAGCTTAGCATTCGCCTGCCTTGCGAACTATTCGTTCACGGCTCATGCTGCGCTTTGACGGGACTGCGCTTCGCTTGAGTTCCGCCACCTCGGCTTTTGTGCTGGGCCCATCTCGGCCTAGAGGCTAATTTTACCAAACCCCTGCTTTGGATACAAATGCACCCCCTGGGGAATGCTGCGCACACCCCAGGGGTGGGCAGAGGGGAGACTTTGGTGTAAAATTTAAGGACTCAGAAAAATTCAGAGTCATGATCAGCGCGACGGAACTTAGAAACGGAGCAACTTTTAGGGTGGACGGGCAGCCCTACCAGGTGTTGGAGTATAAGCACACCAAATTGGGTCGGGGGACGGCTAATATTCGGGTGAAGGTACGCAACTTAGCCACCGGTGGCGTGGTCGAAAAAAGCTTTATTTCCGATGCCAGAGTCGAGGAGTTGGCGACCCAAACGCGTGAACTGCAGTACCTTTATAAAGACGGTGAAAATGCTTATTTCATGGATCCCCGCAATTTTGAGCAATTTAGCCTGCCTTTGCCGATTTTGGACCGGCAGGCGGATTTTTTGAAAGAAGGGGAGAACGTTAGGGTGATGTTTGCCGATGATCAGCCGCTTTCAATCCAGCTGCCACTGGCGATGATTTTTACGGTGACTCAAGCCCCGCCGGGGGTCAAAGGCGACAGCGCCAATGCCTCTTTTAAGCAAGTGGTGCTGGACAACGGCTTAAAAACCAAAGTGCCCCTTTTTGTCAATGAAGGTGATCGGGTCAAGATTGATACCCGCACCAGTGTTTACTTGGAGAGAATCAGGTAAAGGCAAATGATCAGCACGGCGGCTTGAGTCAACAAGCCCGGGATGATGGGGGCGTTCGTTTGGTGGTCGTGTTGAAATTTAACCAACTTCTCCAAGAGCCGGCTTTTGGCGCCTAAATAAAAATAAAAGCCCTCGATGACATCGGGGGCAACGGCCAAAAAGGCGGCCAAAATAATGGTCAAAAACCGGGTTAGGTTCGACCCAGAAGAAGCGGCCACCCAGAAGCCCAAAATAAGCGCCGCCGTGGTGTCGGCCAAGATGACCAGATTGGAAGACAGGCGGGGCTTACCAAATTTTTTAAATTCAGTATACAAACTGGGGTTCCAGTGGGGGAGAAAATCAAAAGCAAAATGGCTCATCAGGGCGAGGGGCAAAGCGATTATCGGATCAGGAATTTTGGTGGCAATCACCACGCCCACCGCGACGTGTGGCAATTCGAGCATGGCATTGAGTATAGGTTTTTTGTATAATGGCGTCAAGAACAAAAAAATGATGCCCGTCGTTTTTTCTTTAGGCAAAATTAATTTTTACTCGCTGGGGGTTTTTTTGGCGATCGGCGCTTTTTTGAGCAGCTTTTTGATCTGGCGGCGGCTGCGTGATTTGGGTGTTAAAGAAGATAAGGTGATTGATTTCTTGCTGGCCATAATTTTTTTTGGCTTGGTCAATTCGCGTTTGGTTTACATTGCCACTCACTTTGGTCAGTTTGGTTTGGCTTTAAGTACTTGGTGGCTTTTTGGTCGTTACCCCGGGCTTTCTTTTTGGGGAGCGCTGCTGGGCTTCGGGTTGGTTTTGCTTTTTTTTGTTAAACGTCAGAAACAATGGCCTTTTTGGCAAGTGGCCGATGAACTGTCTTTGGCCCTGCTGCCCCTGTTGATTCTTTCGCAAGCTGGCTGTTTTTTTGACGGCTGCAGTCTGGGGAAGCCGACGAGTATGATTTGGGGAATTTACCTGCCCGGCCGTTTTTTGCGGCGCCAACCGGTGTCTTTGTTTGCCACGGTCGCCCTTTTTTTAATTTGGACATTGCTCTTGTGGGCTGAGCGGCGCTGGCGACTATGGTCTTGGTACCAAAGCAAAGACGGTTTTATCAGTCTGGCTTTTTTGGGGCTGCTGACGGGGTTTAATTTTGCTCTTGCATTTTGGCGTGATTCTCCGTTATACTTACATTGGTTAGAGATTGTTTTAAACGGTAGCGGCTTGGTGGCGATGGCAGGGATTTTTTACTGGCGTGCTTACGGGTTTTCGTTGAGGAGAAAACATGGCCAAAAAAAGCAGACAAGCAAACAAACCAATCATTAGTTTCCCCAAGGTAATTTTGATGCCGATCGCTAATTTTCTTGCCCGTGAGGTCAAAAGACTAGAAGAACGCAAGCAAAATCTTTTTAAACGCGACCCGTTCAAAGATGCTGACAGAATAGTGGACAACGCGGCTTCGGATACGGATGCGGCCGAGCAGGATGGGCACGCCCAAGTGACCGCGATGGCCCGCCACACCGACCGGCGACTGATTCAAATCAAAAAGGCTTTGGCCAAAATTAGACTGGGTCAATATGGGGTTTGTGAGCGATGCGGTCAAATGATTGATACTGATCGTTTAATGGTCATGCCGGAGACAACGATCTGTGTTCACTGCGAGCAGAAGAAGGAAAGTTAATTGTGAAGGTCCAAATTATCTTTGAAGACAAAGCGTTGCTTTTGGTCAATAAGCCCAGTGGTTTGATTGTCAATCGCTCCCAAACGGTCAAGCAGCCGACGATTCAAGATTGGCTGGAAGAAAATTTTAAATTCAAAATTTTTGACTGGCCAAAATACCGCAGCGGTCTGGTGCACCGTTTGGATAAAGAAACCTCCGGCTTGCTGCTGATTGCCAAGACGCCGCAAATGTTTGAAAAGCTCCAAGACCAATTTAAGCAAAGGCAAGTCAAAAAGCATTATTTGGCCTTGGTGCACGGCCGGGTTTTTCCCGAGAAGGGGGTTATTCGGGCGGCGTTGAGCCGCAATCCTTTTAACCGGGAGAAATTTGGCGTTTTTTTGGGCGGCCGTGAGGCCAAAACCAGCTATAAGATCATTCGTTATTACTGCAATAAGCAGTTGGGTGATTACAATTTGCTGGAAATCAGTCCGGAAACTGGACGGACGCATCAGATCAGAGTGCACTTAAAATATTGGGGCTATCCGGTGGTGGGCGATAGCAAGTATGCCGGTCGCAAGACGGCTCGGGCCGATCGCCGGTGGTGCCCACGCCAATTTTTGCACGCTTCTTTTTTGGCTTTTCAGCACCCCCAAACTGGTCGGCAACTGGATTTTTTCTGCCCGTTGCCGGCGATTTTGAAACGAGCCCTTGAAACTCTTCAACCCAGCCCTTAAATTTTAAGTAATGAAAAAAGTCTTTTGCCTGCTAGCCTTTTTGGCTTTTTTAGGATTGGGCTATCAATTTTACCAGTGGCAAAAAAGCAGTTGCTGGGACGGACGGCAGCAGCTTAATTTGGTGGTCCAGGCAACATCGGTGGTCATTATTTCCTTCCAGCCCGATCGGGCGGCGGTCGTGGTGCTGTTGATTCCCAACCAAACTTATTTGCGGGCGGCCTATGGTTATGGCCCTTATCGGGCGGAAGCGATTTATGATTTGGGTGAGTTGGAAAATCGCGGCGGTCAGTTGCTTCAGGCGAGTATTCAGGAGTCTTTGGGTTTGCCGTTAGACGGTTTTTTGCGGCTGCCAAGCTTTGAATGGGCCGGTGAGTTTGATGCCGGCGAGTTTAAGAGGAGTTTGCTGGAACAACTGTGGCCCTTCAAACCGGCGGGGCAGACCCCGGTCGGTAACCTTAGCCAGTGGGACATGATGCGGCTTTGGTGGGCGTTGCATCAGACCCGGTCAGAAAAAATTACCCTGATGAGTTTGGAGGAAACGACTGCCTTTGGCATGGAGTCGCTTTTTACCGACAGCGCGATGGTGAAAGAGGGTTTGGCCGTGGCGATTTTGAACGCAACCAATTATTCAGGTTTGGCCGCTCAGGCCGGCCGGCTGGTGAGTAATGCCGGCGGTCGGGTCGTGGAGACCGCGGAGTGGTCGCCACCACAAGCGGAGTGTGAAATCAGAGCCAGCCAAGAAAGCAAAGACAGCTATACGGTGCAGAAACTCAAAAAGATTTTTGCTTGCCGGTTGGGGGGGAGTGATTTGGCCGGCCACCGAGCGGATTTGGTGATAATTTTAGGCGAAGACTACGGGGATAAATTAAAATGAGGGCTGATTTTTGAACTTTTTACTCCGACGGGTTTCCTTAACCATCACTTCCAAACTATTGCGTTCCACGGTTTTGACAAAGGCGCGGTAGTGGTTGCCGCCGTTGATAAAAACGATCAGCCGTTGGGAGATGTCTTCCGGAAGGCAGCCTAAATGGATGTCTTGTTGGCTGACAACGCCGACAAAGCGTTTTTTGAGGATCAGTTTGACCTCGTCACCGCTTTCGACTTCGGCCAGTCCCTGGGCAGAGGTCAGTCGGACGACGCGAATGAGCTTGGTTTTACGCGGTTCTTCCAAAAATGCCGTCGCTAAAACCGGTTTTTTTGTTTTGGAACGGGAGGACAACTGCTTTTTACCGGTGAGCCGTTTAAGGTTTTTACTGGCAATTGGGTTATATTGATCAACCTTTAAAACACGTTGGTAAGTTTGCCTGGCTTTATCAATTTGGCAGTTTTCCAAAAAAGCGCGGGCCAGGCGATTGAGCGCCGAGACGTTTTTAGCGTTAACCTGAAGAATTTTTTGATTAAGGTCGATGGCCTTTTCCCAAGCGCCAGCCGTGGCGGCGCTTATCGCTTGATTTTCCCAGGCAGTGAGATTCATTTTCGCTAAAGATAAACTAACTATTCTTAATTTTCAAGCCCTTGGGCACACCGAAGGTGGTAGGCTGTGGTAAAATTAATTAATTATGTCAGGGCATTCTCATTGGGCGACGATCAAACGCAAAAAAGGGACCAATGACCAGAAGCGGGGGCAGGTTTTTTCCAAACTAGCCAAGGCCATGAGCCTGGCCGCCAAAGGCAATGCCGATCCGGAAACTAACTTTAAGCTGCGGCTGCTGATGGACAAGGCCAGGCAGGCCAACATGCCTAAGGAAAACATTAGCCGGGCGATCCAAAAAGGGAGCGGCCAAGCAGGTGATGGCGAGTTGGAAGAAGTAGTTTATGAAGGTTATGGTCCGGAAGGGGTGGCGATTATTGTTGAGGTGGTGACTGATAATCGCAACCGGACGACGGCCGAAATTAAAAATATTTTTGAAAAGAGTGGGGGATCACTAGCCTCACCGGGGGCGGTGGCCTTTCTGTTTCGCCAAAGAGGTTGGCTGCTGCTGGCCAAAGCAGGCAATTCAGAAGAACAGATGCTCAAGTTAATTGATTTGGGAGTTCAAGACGTTGACGAAACTCCAGAGGGGATTGAGGTGTTGACGACGCCGGCGTTTTTGGTCCAGACCAAAAAAGATTTGGAAGCAGCTGGTTTTCAGCTTAAGCAGATCGAGCTGATCTACCAGCCAGTCACCCCGATCAAGCTTGATGACCCCCAAAAGATTGTCAATCTGTTTGAAGCTCTTCAAGACCATGACGATGTTCAAAAAGTTTTTACTAGCTTGGGATAAGATTACCAAGAGACAGCGTTTCGTGATTGTCAGCGCCTTTTTATCTTTGGGCTTATTGTCGATTCAACTGGCGGACATCACCTGGCGCTACACCGCGGTGGCCGGATTGGCAGTGCTGGCTTATTTTTTGTCAGCCTGGGCCTTGTCTGAAGGGCTAAACGGAATCGAGTGGCTGACCGTTTTGAGCCTGCCGGCGCTGTTTACAGCCGGGGTGGGCTTGTTTTATTTTTTGCTGCCGGATAAATGGTCAGTCAGAATTCCGGTGGTGGTGCTTTACACGATCGGTTCGTATAGCTTGTTGCTGACAGAAAACATCTTTTCAGTGGCCGCGATTCGCACGATCCAACTGCTGCGTTCGGCGCAAGCCGTGGGCTTTTTGCTGACCTTGGCCACGTCTTTTTTTCTTTATGATACCATTCTGGTTTATCGTTTGGAGCCGTGGTTAAACTTTTTGCTGGCGGCGGTGGTTAGTTTCCCCTTGGCTTTGCAGGCGTTTTGGTACGTTCGGCTTGAGGAACAAATTAGTCGTCAGGTTTGGTTTTACTCCGGGATGGCTGCTTTGGTTTTGGGGCAGGCAGCCCTCGCTTTTTCGTTTTGGCCGGTGAGTGTGACGGTCGGTTCGCTGGCGCTGACCACCGTTGATTACCTGGTTTTGAGTTTGGTTCAGCACCAGTTCAGTGAACGGCTTTTTAAAAACACAATTAGAGAATATTTGTTCACCGGCACGGCGATTTTGCTGATTATTTTTTTGACCACCCGTTGGTCCGGTTGAAGGCAGTATCCTCCGACGCGGAGGGCAGGGGAGAGAGTCGTCCCCAAACTCCAAATAACAAATATCCTATAGTTGTAAATAAAAACAACATCTTTTCACGAAAATTATAGGATATTTTCACGAATAGCAAACTATAGGACTGATTGCTAAGCGGAGTCTAGTTTCACCCCTTTAATCACCACCCCTGGGGTGTGAGGTGCTCACACCCCAGGGGTGTATTATGGTGGTGTACTCCCTCTTTCAGGCACGAGTGCGACCAAAAAGATCGTTAAATAGCCCCTTTTCGCCTTAAGTTTTGATATAGTTTGATATAGTCAGGTGAGTGGCCTGTGGATAACTTTAGGGAATAGCCGTGGCCCAAGCCAACCAGCACGGTTTAAATTTAAAAAATAAATTTCAATTTAATCATTACTGCCGGGAGGCAAAACAAGGCTTCTCCAAAAGAGAGCAGCGCGGATTTATTGGGTCGCACAATATATCTTTTGCGACCTAATTAGGCCCACTTTGAGAGAAGTGGTTCTTTGGCTGGTTGGGACGAATTTTTTCTTTTAAGGAAAAAATTTAAAAAACAAGGGCGCTGATTTTTATTTTGGTTATTTCTCTATTTTTTAGCGTGGCGCTAAAAATCGTTTTCCCAACAAAACCCCAATAAAATGGCCTTTTTAGGCACAGAATTTCTCAAGGGATGCGGAAATTAATGATTAACTAGTGGACTACAATCTGAAAAAGCCGTTAAAGCGTCGCTAAGAGGCTTGCTAGGTTCAGAAACCGGTATTTTAGGCTTGGTAGACGATCGTCGCAATGCTTTCTGGCAAGGCAAGACCAATTGCGGCAGCAATTTCTTGCTGAGTTTCCGGCCAAGTTTTTTTGCAATCATGAATGCTTTGGAAGGAAAGACCCAACTGGTGAAGCTCTTCACCAGCTAGCTTAACTGGTGGACGGCCGTCGGTAAAATTAATTTGAAAACCAGTTAGTTCTGATTCTGTCAACTTAACCCTGAAAGATCTTAAAAGTTTCTTGGTAATTTGTCAAGTTTTTCTACGTCGCACAATATTGACTTTTGGTGATCATGAGAATAAACTTTTAGTCAAGTTAAATTGCTATGGCCGAAGAAAAATCTTTAAACGAAGTCGAGCGATTGGCGGAAGAGTTTCTGGAGAGTCTCCAAGTCGAACGGCAAGCCTCTCCCCTAACGGTGCGCAACTATCGCCATTACTTAACCCACTTTGCGGCGTGGTTAAAAAATAATTTTTCCCGAGTTGAGCTTGGCTCAATCACTTTGCCGACAGTGAAAAAATATCGCCTATTTTTGGCCCGATTTAGCCTGCCAAATGGGTCTCCCCTTTCCTCTAGCACTCAAGCCTATTATGTGATAGCCTTACGATCTTTTTTGCGGTGGCTGGTTAGGCACGACTACGCGGTGTTGGCGCCGGAAAAAATTGACTTGCCCAAGCAGCACAATAAGAGTGTCAAGTTTTTAACGACCGAGCAAGTGGAGCGACTGTTGTCTCAACCTAACGCGTCAACTCCCATTAGCTTGCGTGACAAGGCGATTTTGGAAGTGCTGTTTTCCACCGGCTTGCGAGTGAGCGAATTGGTGCGGTTAAATCGTGAGCAGATTGATTTTAAGCGCCGCGAATTTGGGGTGATCGGCAAAGGTGGCCGCGGACGAGTGGTTTTTTTATCAGCGCGAGCGGCTCAGTGGCTCCAACGTTATCTGGCAGTCCGCCAAGACGGTTGGCAGCCTTTGTTCATTCATTATTCCGGAAGGAACAGCGCGGAAAATAAGGGGGAAAAGATGCGGCTGACCGTCCGGTCCGTGCAACGGTTGGTCAAGAAGTATGTCAGGCGTGCCCAGCTGCCGGTCGATGCCACCGTCCACACTTTACGCCATAGTTTTGCTACCGATTTGCTGATTGCCGGCGCGGATTTGCGGGCGGTTCAGGAAATGCTGGGTCACAAGAACATCGCCACTACCCAAATCTACACGCACGTCACCAATAAACACCTCAAAGACGTCCACACCGCCTTCCACGGCAAAGGCAGATAAATACCTTAGGTGTAGATACGATCACACCCCAGGGGTGTGATGGGGGTATTTATTTTCGCAAGCAAGTGATCGCGGCGACGGTGTCGCCGGGTTTGGAGAAACGCATCAGAATGACGCCTTGGGTGTCCCGCCCCAGGCGAGGAATATTTCTTAAGGGCAGTTTAATTACCTGGGCCCTTTTGCTGGTCAAAAGGATTTGCCTGATATTTTGATTGACCATCACACTCGCCACGATTTTGCCGGTTTTGGCGGTGAGATTGGCGGCCTTAACGCCCACCCCGCCTCGGTTTTGCACCGGCCATTGGTTGATGGCTGCCCGCTTGCCCATCCCCTTTTCGGTGACGATGAGAATGTCTCGGAAAAACCGGCGGCGACGATCTTTGGGCAGGGTGGATTTTTTGGCAAACACTTCCATGCCGACCACATAATCGTCTTTTTTAAGTCGAATTCCTCGTACACCGTTGGTATCGCGACCCATTGGTCGGGCGTCGGTTTCGCGAAAGCGAATCGATTTGCCGTGATGAGAAACCAGCAAAATTTCGTCTTGACCGCTGGTCGGCTTGACCCAGCAAAGCTGATCTTGATCCTTAAGCTTCATGGCAATCAGCCCGGAGTTGCGAATGGACTGATACTGGCGGATATCGGTTTTTTTGACCACGCCATTTTTGGTAGCGATCAGTAAAAACTTCCTCAACGAGGAGTCTTGACTGACCGTTAAAATTGACTGGACAATTTCTTCTTGTTCAAGGTTGATCAGGTTGATGACGGCCTGACCCTTGGACTGGCGGGAGCCTTCAGGTAGGTCCCAAACGCGGGTGCTGAACACGCGGCCCTGGTTGGTAAAAAACAGGGTGCTGTCGTGGGTGGTGCAGGTCAACAGTTGGCAGATCTCATCAGTTTCCTTAGTACTCATGCCGGTGACGCCTTTACCGCCGCGACGCTGCGAGCGGTAAGTGCCGATCGGCAGCCGCTTGATATAGCCACTTTTGGTCAGCGTCACCAGACAGCGCTCGTCGGGGATCAAATCTTCGTCGCCCAGTTCTTCGAGGGCCTGTCGGTAGACCTTAGTCCGTCGCTCATCACCATATTTTTCTTTTAACGCTACCAGCTCTTTTTCGGTGACGTCCAGCACTTTTTGCGGGGTGGCCAGCAAGCTAACCAAAATCTGGATTTGCTGCAAAACCGCTTGATATTCGTCTTCAATTTTTTGTCGCTCCAAAGCCGCCAAACGGCGCAACTGCATGTCCAAAATTGCCTGTGATTGAACTTCGGAAAGCTTAAACCGATTCATTAAGTTAATTTTGGCTTGGTCAGCGTCGGCGGATTTGCGAATCGTCTCAATCACGGCATCAAGATTATCCAAGGCGATTTTTAAGCCCTCTAAAATATGGGCTCGCTGCCGGGCGGCCTTCAGTTCAAAAATGGCTCTCTTGATGACGACCTGCTGGCGGTGGCGAATAAACTCCATCAGGATTTGCTTGAGGTTGAGGGTTTGGGGAACATTGTCCACCAAGGCCACCATGTTGAGGTGGTAATTAATCCGCATCGCCGTATGTTTGTAGAGGTTGTTGAGAATCGCTTTGGGCTTGGCAGTCTTTTTGAGCTCGATGACAATTTGCAACCCATGGCGATCCGACTCGTCGCGCAAATCAGCCACCCCGTCAAGTTTTTTGTCTTTGACCAGCTTGGCGATTTTGCTAATTAAGTCCGCTTTATTAACCTGGTAAGGAATTTCCGTGACCAAAATGCGAAGCTTGCCGCTTTTGGTTTCTTCAATTTCCGCTTTGGCTTGAACGGTAATTTTGCCTCGGCCGGTCGTGTAGGCCTGGATCAAATCTCTTTGGTTGAAAATCGCCGCTCGGGTGGGAAAATCCGGCCCCTTGATAAAATTCATCAGCTCCTCAATCGTGGTCGCTGATTCAAAATTGGCTTGCAAGGCGGCTTGCGCCAAATCTTCGTCAGACAAAGCGATTTTTTTCAAATCACTGGCCGGCAGCAGCACGCGCCCCTTTTGCAGCATAAAGACGAGCCCGTCAACGACTTCCCTCAAGTTGTGGGGAGGAATTTTGGTGGCCATGCCCACGGCAATACCATCCGACCCCATCAGCAACAAGTTGGGCAACTTGGCGGGGAGAAACACCGGCTCTTGAAGACTGGCGTCAAAGTTGTCGCGGAAATCAACGGTTTGCTTATCCAAGTCTGCCAACAGCTCTTGGGAGATGGCCGCCAGCCGGGCTTCAGTGTAACGCATGGCCGCCGGCGAGTCGCCGTCCACCGAGCCGAAATTACCCTGGCCGTCGATTAAGGGATACCGCATCGAAAAATCTTGGGCCAGCCGCACTAGGGCATCATAGATGGCCAAGTCGCCGTGAGGGTGATATTTTCCCATTGTTTCCCCCACGATTTTGGCGCTTTTGGTGTACCGGGCGGTGTGGTTTAGATTCATGCCCTGCATGGCGTAAAGAATCCGTCGGTGGACCGGCTTGAGCCCGTCACGGACGTCAGGTAAGGCCCGGGCGACAATGACACTCATGGCGTAATCCAGATAGAATTTCTTAACCTCGTCAGTGATGGCGACGGGGTTGATTTGTCCGATTTTGCTACTCATGATCTTGGGAGGGATGACCTTGGCGGTAGAGTTTTATCGCCTGGCGAATTTGGTCAAGGGCCACTTCCAGGCCGCTCCAGCCATTGATGGTGATTTTTTTGTCAGGCTGAAGCTCGGAGTAGTTTTCCCAGAAATTGGCAATTTCTTTTTTAAAATGATGGCGCAGGTCAGCCAGCTCCCGGACTTCATTAAAGCGCGGGTCGTCGCAGGGGACGGCAATAATCTTGTTATCTTTTTTGCGGGTATCCGTCAACCGGAGCATGCCGATGGGTCGGCAGATTAACAAGCAACCAGGAAAGGTGGAAAAAGAAGACAGCACCATGATGTCCAACGGGTCGCCGTCTTCTTGGGCCGTTTGGGGAATAATGCCGTATTCGGCTGGGTAAAAGACGGCGTTATAAAGCACCCGATCAAGGCGAAAAACCCCGAACTTTTTGTCGTACTCGTATTTGTTGCTGCCGCCTTTGGGAATCTCCACCAAGCAATACACTTCGTAGGGCGGTCGCGGCCCGGCGGAAATTTGGTCAACGAGGGTGTGTTGTGTCATGAGCTTATTATATATCAAGTTTGACTTATTATATATCTAATTCAGCAGTTTTTGCCCCGCAAAATTCGCTGCGCTCATTAGCGGGGCTTCAACCTATTATATATCTAATTCAGCAGTTTTTGCATGCGTTTGAATAAATCTTTTTCTGGGCGGGACATCAATCCCCATCAGCATCGTAAAGACCTCGTCGGCTTTTTGGGCGTCGTCAACATTAACTTTCTTCAGAATTCTGTTGGTTGGATTCATGGTCGTTTCCCAGAGCTGTTCCGGGTTCATCTCCCCGAGCCCTTTGTAGCGTTGCAGACTGAAGTTTTTCAAAGTCTTGGTGGCTTGCAGCATCTCTTCTTCGGTGTAGGCATAAGTCACCTGCTTGCCTGACTGGATTTTGTAAAGCGGCGGTTGGGCGATGTAAAGGTAGCCGTTGTTGATCACGCTGGGCAGATGACGGTAAAAAAAGGTCAGCAGCAGCGTGGCGATGTGTTCCCCGTCCACGTCGGCATCGGTCATGATGACGACCCGGTGATAGCGCATTTTTTTGGGGTTGACGGTTTCCCCGATGCCCATGCCCAGAGCAATAATCAAGTTTTTAAGCTCTTCAAAATTAATAATCTTGTCGAGTTGGGCCCTTTCAGTGTTTAAGATCTTGCCGCCCAAAGGCAGGATGGCTTGGAAACGGCGGTCTCTCCCCTGCTTGGCGCTGCCGCCGGCCGAATCGCCTTCGACGATAAACAGTTCCGAGGCGGCGGGATCTTTTTCTTGACAGTCAGCCAGTTTTCCCGGTAGTGAAAGACCGGTCAACTCGCCTTTTCTGATCACCGCTTCTTTGGCTGCCCGAGCGGCCAGCCGGGCGCGCGCCGCCAAAGCGATTTTGCCGACGATGGCCCGGGCATCGGCCGGATTCTCTTCAAAGAAAGTGTCTAAACCTTCTTTAACGACCGCGGCCACCAGCCCTTGAGCTTCGGGATTGTTTAGTTTGACTTTGGTTTGGCTTTCAAACTGAATTTGGTTGGTGGGCATTTTGATGGCGACGACGGCCGTCAGCCCCTCCTTGGTATCCTCGCCGGTAAAGCCGTCGCCATTTTTGATGGCCCCGATTTTTTTGGCATAGTCATTGATAGCGCGGGTTAAGGCCATCCGAAAACCGGTCAGATGAGTGCCGCCGTCTTTGGTGTTGATGACGTTGACAAACGACTGGACGTTTTCGTTAAAGGCGTCCGTGTATTGAATGGCGACTTCGACGACCAAACCGTTATCGTCTCCGGCAATATAGATCGGTTGGCTTAAGGTTTTTTTGCTGTGATTCAGATGAGCCACTAAGGAACGAATGCCGCCTTCAAAATAATAAGTTTTGGTCATCTTTGCTTCTGGCCGGAGATCTTTAAACATAAATTTTAGCTCGGGAATCAGGTAAGCCCGTTCCCGGATGGTTTGCTCGATTGTTTGCTGGCTAAATTTTAAGTCCCCAAAAACTTTTTTGTCCGGCAAAAAAGTGGTGGTCGTACCGGTTTTTTGGCTTTTGCCAACGGCTTTGACCGGGCCGGTCGGTTTCCCCCGCTTGTATTCCTGGCAGTAAGTCTTGCCGTCGCGGTAAACCTCGACTTTAAACCAAGAGGACAAGGCGTTGACCACCGACGCGCCGACGCCATGCAACCCGCCGGAAATTTTGTAGGCGCTTTGCTCAAACTTGCCGCCGGCATGCAGCTTGGTCATGGCGACTTCGAGAGCGGAAAGGCCGGATTGATGCCTGTCAACCGGAATCCCGCGGCCATCGTCCCCGACGACCGCCGTACCGTCGTTGTTCAAGCTGACGGTGATGTTTTTGGCAAACCCAGCTAAAGATTCGTCAACAGAGTTATCGATAATTTCGGTCAGCAGATGATGCAAGCCGCTGCTGTCAGTGGAACCGATAAACATGCCGGGCCGTTGTCGGACAGGCTCCAAGCCCTCCAGGACCTTGATTTGTGCGGCGTTATACGGTGAAGGGGCGTTGTTTGGCATTAGCCACATTATACCGAATTGAGCCTTGCCCGGCAAGGCCCAGTCGCCATTAATAATTAGGTCCGTTGCCATTGACAAACCCTATAATATATTGTAAGATACTCCGCAGTAGAGAGACAAGCACTTTAACAGGCGGTTATTTGAGCGCAGAAAGGGAGACAGACAGTGAAGAAGTTTTGGTTCGGGATCGGGATTGCGTTCCTGGCATTGGCCGTCATGGCAATCGCCATGCCGGTGCCGGTGGCAGCGGAGGGGCCTATCCTCCCCGAGGGATACCAGAGGCTAGGCGGTGCGGTTGTCGGCATCGAAGTCGACAAACTCGACCAGATGACAGTCACTCTCAAAATGGAATGGGAAGTGATTGTCAACATGGGGAAGTTGTTGGCTGGTCATCAAGAGGTCGTCTACCCAACTGGGGCTAAGGTCACAATCATGGACGTGGCCACTCCCGATGGGTGGTGTGCACCATACCAGCGGTTGACTGGCGGTTACATCCTTGGGCTTGGCGTTGAGCCATGCCAAGCGCCGGCGGTTATCGCAGTACCAGCCAGGACCTCAATTCTTTTGCGGGTCAAGGTCAACGGCGGCGGCATTGCCGACGTTAGCGACGCAGTGGTCAAACTGTACCGCGAAGACGGGGCTTTCTTTATGGGCGTTCCCCTCTCGGTCGCGTTTCGCCAGGAAGAAGATGGTTGGTATTCAACCGCCATCATCATTCCGGCCGGCGTTGTCGATCAGTACAATGTCGTGGGATCAGCAGACGGCAAGCGGCCATGGAAGGACTGGAATTTGGTTTCCCCATTTGGGGAGGCTATAGACGCTGGCGCAAGGCAGCCAGTGACCGATGCCGGCATCAAGCTGGAGTTCTCTCCAGCCAAGGCCGTGAAGCCGTCAGGAAAATGTCCCTGGTGGGATCCTAGATGCCCCAATTAGCTCCGCCTCCGCTCACGGTTGTGCCGGCGCCGCGCTTGACACCGCATCCATAGTTTTTGCCTCATCGGCGGTCAGACAAGCAATTGTCCAAGGCATCACCCATAAGGTGATTGTTTTTCCTTGGAAGCTGCTTTGTTCTGACCGCCTTTTTCGTGGGGAAAATAAGGTGGAATTTTGTTTGGGTCTCCCCTAGCCTGCTTTTGAATCGGAGTAGCGCAGGAAAAGATTACCCAGTACCAGCTGGGCATTGACGTTGGCGTCCAGCTGACGCAGGGCGGTTTGGCAAGAATGCAAATTGGCGACGGTGGCTCTAGCGGGGTTTTGCCGCAGGTTTTGGCGGAAAAGATAAAGATGTATTTGGATGACTTGACGAACCGGCTGCCGACTGCTGATTAGTCTGGCGGCGATTCTAAGCCGCTCCCCTGTCTTGCTCACCATAAGCTGTTGTAGCGACTGACGGTGGGTTTCAATTTCTCGTTGATTAGGAACAACCAATTTTGCGGGGCCTAAGCCAGTCGTGGTGCAGCGCGAAAGAATGGTGGGCAGTAAAAGGCCGGGATAATCAGTAACCAAGATGATCAGACTGTGGTCTGGTGGCTCCTCCAAGGTTTTTAAAAGGGCGTTTTGGGCGGGTAGCGTCAATTTTTCGGCAGCTAAAATCACGGCCAACTTTAACGGTGCGCTGTAAGGCTTAAGGGCCAGCTTGGTTTTGAGTCCCCTGACTTGGGCAATTGTCAAAGCATCCTTGACGGGTTCTAAAATAATTAAATCAGGATGTGGTTGGGGCCAAGGCAAGCCCAGGTACTTTTGGGTTAACTGGTCGAGCGCCGCTTGCTGGTTAGACTCTCCCCCACCGGTGATGATCTGAGAATGAAACATTAACTAATTTACAATTTACAATTTACAATCTTCATTGAATTTTTAATGATTTAATTTTCAATTTAAAATTGATTAAAAATTAGAAATTTTTGTTTGTTGTTGACATTTTAGCACAGCTTCATAATAATAGTGATTGAGATGGTTGCTGTCCAAGATACTCCTCAAGATCTAGTTGATGTTTTGGTGGCGCAAAAAGTCCTGACTTCTGAAGTCGCCCAAAAGATCAAAACCGAACAAGCAGATTCTGGTAAGCCGTTTAAAGAGATTATTCTTAACGGCAGTTTTGCTTCTGAAGACCAAATGGCCCAAGCCGAAGGCCGACTGAAAAATATTCCCTACATTGATTTGGAAGAGACCGCTTTTTCGCCGATGGCCTTGAATTTACTGCCGCAGGCAGTCGCGGAAAAATATACCCTGATTCCGATTGAATACGATAAGGCCAGCGGCGAGCTGTCGGTGGCGATGGCTGATCCGCTGGACTTGGCGACCATTCAGTTTATTAGCAAAAAGGCTGGGGTCAGGATCAAGCCGCTGATTGCTTCGCCTCCCCAAATCAAAGAAGCCATTGGGGCTCATTACACCCAAAGTTTGGCGGCTGAAGTCCGGGCGGTTTTAAAAGAGGCACCGGAACCCATTAACATCAAGACGGTAGACCTTGCCCAGTTGGGTGAGGTAATTCGGGAGGCGCCGATCGCCAAAGTGGTGTCGACTATTTTGGAATTTGCGATGCGGGCGCGGGCTTCCGACGTTCACATTGAACCGCAGGAAACCAGGACCAGGGTGCGTTACCGGATTGACGGGATTTTGCACGAAAAGCTGATTTTACCCAGGCGGATTCACGAAAGCGTGGTTTCCCGAATCAAAATTTTGTGCGGGATGAAAATTGACGAAAAGCGGGTGCCTCAAGACGGCCGTTTTAATTTTAAGGCCGGCGATCAAGAAATTGACTTGCGTGTTTCTTCTCTCCCCACTTCCCACGGTGAAAAAATCGTCATGCGGCTGCTGAAAAAAAGCGGTGGCGTGCCGGATTTGCACGAGTTGGGGTTGCGTGGCCTGGCGCTAAAAAATTTGGAGGACGCGATTTTGCGGCCCCACGGCATTATTTTGGTTTGCGGCCCGACCGGTTCCGGTAAAACCACCACCCTTTATTCGGTGCTGTCGCGGATCAACACCCCGCGGGTGAACATCATTACTCTGGAAGACCCGGTCGAATACCAAATTGCGGGGGTGAATCAGGTTCAGGTGAACCCGGCGGCCGGTTTAACCTTTGCTTCGGGAATGAGAAGCTTCCTGCGCCAGGATCCTAACATCATCATGGTGGGGGAAATCCGTGACCGGGAGACGACTGACCTGGCGGTGCAAGCTTCTCTGACCGGACACCTGGTTTTTTCGACTTTGCACACCAACGATGCGTCCCAAGCGCCACCGCGGCTGCTGGACTTGGGCGCCGAGCCGTTTTTGCTGACTTCTTCCGTGACTTGCATTGTCGCCCAGCGGATTTGCCGGCGGATTTGCCCGGATTGCAAACAAGAGGTTGAACCGTTGCCGGAAGTGGTGGCGGATATCAAGCAGGTTCTGGGTAAGCTTTGGGGAGGCAAGCCGGTCAAGTTATCGGTGGGCAAAGGATGCCAGGCTTGCAGCAACACGGGCTATCGGGGCCGCATCGGTATTTTTGAAGTCCTACCGGTGACCGAAAAAATCGGCCGCTTGATTTTGGAAGAAGCGCCGGCCGTTGACATTAGCAAGACGGCGCTGGCAGAAGGCATGATTACCATGAAGCAAGACGGTTATTTGAAAGCCCTGGAGGGGCTCACGACGCTTGAAGAGGTCTTGCGCGTTGCGGAAGAATAAGCTAAAACTATTTGTAATGACGATTGATAAACTTTTGGAAATTACGGTCAACAGAAAAGCGTCCGACTTGCATTTGGTGATGGGGATGCCGCCCATGCTGCGAGTTGACAATCAGCTGACGCCGATTTTGAACGTGGAGTCTTTGAGCGCCGAGACGGCCGAGCAATTGGTGATGGCGATGCTCAATAACGAGCAAAGGGAAATGTTTTTGGTTAACAAAGAGCTTGATTTTTCCTTTTCTTACCAGCAAGACGCCCGTTTTCGGGTCAATGCCTATTACCAAAAAGGCAGTGTGGCCGCGGCCTTACGTTTGTTGCCGGCTAAAATTCCCACCGTTGCCGAGCTTAATTTGCCGGAGATTTGTCATACTTTCGCCCAGTTAAAGCAAGGCTTTATTTTGGTGACCGGTCCGACCGGTCAAGGCAAATCCTCGACTCTGGCGGCCATCATTAACGAAATCAACCAAACCCGTGCCGAACATATTGTTACGATTGAAGACCCGATTGAGTATGTTTTTGATCACCAACAATCAATGGTTTCGCAGCGGGAGATTCGGAGTGACACTCACTCTTGGCGGATTGCCCTGCGGTCTTGTTTGCGGGAGGACCCTAACGTGGTGATGGTGGGAGAAATGAGAGACTTGGAGACGATTGCCGCCGGTCTGACGGTTGCCGAAACAGGGCATTTGGTTTTTGCCACCCTGCACACTAATTCGGCCGGTCAAAGCCTTGACCGGATTGTGGACGTTTTTCCCGAGCAGCAGCAGGCCCAAGTAAGGATGCAGCTTTCCAACACGTTGGAGGCGGTCCTTTCCCAGCGTCTTCTGCCTTGTCTTGAAGGCGGCCGGATCCCGGCCACGGAGATTTTGGTGGCGACCGGCGCGGTCCGCAACACAATCAGGGAAGGTAAAACGCACCTGATTGACAACATTATTCAGACTTCTGCCGAAGTGGGCATGATGACTTTGGAAATGAACTTGGCCCAACTGGTGGCGGAGGGGAAGATTAGTTTGGACGTGGCCAAGGCTTACGCCATGCGGCCGCAGTCGTTGATGCGCTTGCTCAGCAGCAAACCAGTCAAGAGCAAAGGCTAGCCTGTCATGGAGAAATTTCAATACGTTGTCAAAAATAAAAATGGTGAGACCCAAAAAGGTTTGGTGGAGGCGCGGAGTGAAAAACAGGCAGTGGATGTTTTGCGAGAAAAGGGTCTATGGGTCATTTCGGTTGCTCTCAAGCGAGAGAGTTTTTCTGCGGAATTTAAAACCAGTCTTTTAAGCCGGATTACTGCGACGGACAAGGTTAATTTTACTCGTCAGTTGGCCACCATGATCAATTCCGGTTTGCCGATTACCGACGCTTTGACCCTGCTGGAAGCGCAAAGCAACCCGGCGATGGGGCAGGTGGTGAGCGCAATTGTCCGGGAGGTGGAAGCCGGTGGCACGTTAGTGGAGGCAATGCAAAAGCGGCCGGATATTTTTAACCGGATTTATTTGGCCTTGGTGCGGGCCGGTGAAGCAGCCGGGGTCCTGGACAAAGTGCTGCTGCGCTTGGCGGATAACTTGGAAAAGGAGAAGGAATTTGGGTCCAGAATTAAGGGAGCGATGATTTACCCCGCTGTTGTGGTCGTGGGGATGATTGCCGTGATGGCGATCATGGTGATTTTTGTGATTCCGCAGATGCGGAGCATTTATGACCAATTTCAGACAGAGTTACCGTTCAGCACCAAGGCCTTGCTGGCGATTTCTGATTTTATGGTTAAGTTTTGGCCACTGGTTTTAGCAAGTTTAGCGGGTGGGGTGGCCGCGTTGCGCGTGGCTGCCCGCAAACCAAAATTTAAGGATCTGCTTGACGGGATGTTGTTTAAGCTGCCGATTATTGGCAAGCTGCGCAAGACGATTATTTTGACCGAGTTTGCCCGGACGCTGGGGCTGCTGGTCGGTGCCGGTATCTTGATTGTTGAGGCCATGGAGATTGTTTACGATTCTTTGGGATCATCAATTTTTGCCAAGGCGGTGAAGAGCGCTTCGGAAGACGTCAAAAAAGGCCTGTCTTTGGCGGCGTCCCTGGCCAGAACCGAGGTCTTCCCGCCCCTCCTGCCGCAGATGATCGCGGTCGGTGAGGAAACGGGCAAAATCAGCGAGGTGCTGAAAAAAATTTCGACTTATTTTGAGATGGAAGCCGACAATGCCGTCAAAAACTTGACAACCGCTTTGGAGCCTCTTATCATGATTGTATTAGGCGTGGGGGTGGCTTTTTTGATCATGGCCATCATTATGCCGATTTATCAATTGACGAGTAGTTTTTGAGGGAAAGGGGGTGAAAAGATAAAAATGAAAAAAGGTTTTACCTTAGTAGAAATGTTGATCGTGATCGCGATCATTGGTGTTTTGGCTGTGGCGGTCCTGTCCGCTATTAACCCGATCGAGCAGATGCGCAAGGCCCGCGACACCCGTCGCAAGAGCA
>PFEM01000004.1:1391-5794 GCA_002793635.1 Candidatus Shapirobacteria bacterium CG10_big_fil_rev_8_21_14_0_10_48_15 | reverse complement strand
TGTTTAAAAAATTGGGTTTTTGAAAAGCCAGTGAATTCCCGTCGCCGCGGTCAAAGACGGCAAAACTGCCGGCTAAAGTTCTTAAAAAGCTAGAGGAGTTGGCCGCTAGGCGAATACTGGCCACCATGCCGATTCCGCTAATTTTTTCCTTGATCAAGGCCTCACCCGGCAGGGCTTGCCTTTCGGTTTCGGAAATAACAATACCCCGTTCAATCGCTTTTTGGCCAAGCCTTTGCCAAGAGGAGGCAGCCCGTTGCAAAACGTACTGGACGAGCAGGAAGTCGTCTTTACCGGCCTTGCTCATGACACCCAAAAGCGAGGAGAGGGTGTCCACATCGGTAAAATCTTTGTAAGTTTTGATCGGGTAATAATGCGCCGCGGTTTGGCAAATTTTCCCGAAGTAAAAATTTTGGTTGTTGTATTCCGGCAAATAATCGTTGACCGGGGTGATAACCGAGAGGGGGTAAGCGGCCAAAATTTGGCTTTCAAAAAAAGGGAGGCTGGCTTTTTCCACGGCAACATAGAAATGAATTTGCTGGTGATGGCAAACAATCTCCAACACCAGCGGCTCTGCCTGGCGGCCGCGTAGTTTCTCCAAGAAAGAGGGGGAAGCCAGGGTCTTGGTAAAGCCGCTAAACAAAGTGGTCGCTGATTCGGGAGTGTATTCATTTTCGCGCGGGATGCGGATTTCTAAAAGAGTTTTGGTCACTTTTTCCATAAGCGCATTATACTAAAAACCAGTTTGCTGCAAAAGGGGGATTATGTTAAAATTTGGCTCGTTCGGGTGCGTGGCTCAGTGGTAGAGCGTCGTCCTGATAAGACGAAGGTCCCTGGTTCGATCCCAGGCGCACCCACCCCAAAATTTTTGCTGATTGACTTCTAGAGACTTTTTTTGCTATACTTCAAACCAGAGTTATTTTTTAAAGGAGTTTGGCCTTTTTAATGCAAAGCAACAGACAACTAAAGTTTTCGCCTGAAAAAGGCTAGTTGTTGGTCGCTTAGAGGCATTTTTTGAAGGCTGGCTCCGTGCCAGTTTTTTTGTGTACTTTATAAGGATAAAATAGCGCGCCATCCGCCCAAAAATGCTCAAATTAAGCTTGAGCGGGCAACAGGGCTGATAGCTCAATCGGTAGAGCACCACATTTGCAATGTGGAGGTCGGCGGTTCGATCCCGCCTCAGTCCACACTTCGTTCTGCTTCGCAGAACTCAGGGGGTTTACCCTGAGGAGCGAAGCGACGAAGGGCTCCTTAACAAGTAAATAGAATTTTGTTTTAAGAAAAGCTACTTATTAAAGCAAGCAATGGATGCCTTGGCTGTTTGAGCCGATGAAGGACGTTGCCGTCAGCGAAAAGCGCCGGGGAAGTGACAAGCAACTTGTGATCCGGCGGTGTCCGAATGGGGAAACCCGGCCGTGGTAGCACGGCTGCATCCCGCAGCTGCGGGATGGGGGTACCATCCGAACTGAAACATCTCAGTAGGATGAGGAAAAGAAAGCGAATGCGATTCCGTTAGTAGCGGCGAGCGAAAGCGGATTAGCCCAAACCCCGCAGTTGTGGGGGGTTGCAGGGTTCCAACGTGGGATTGTGGTGGTTAGCAGAAGTCTCCGGAATGAGACGCCAAAGAAGGTGAAAGCCCTGTACGCGAAAACCAAAGCAACTCTAGGAATACCTAAGTACCACGGAAAACGCAGTTTTTGTGGGAAGCTGGTCGAACCATCGACCAAGGCTAAATACTCAAACAGACCGATAGTGAACCAGTACCGTGAGGGAAAGGTGAAAAGTCCCCGTAAAAGGGTGTGAAATAGAACCTGAAATTGCTTGCTAACAAGCAGACAAAGCCCGTCCTTCGGACAGGAATCTTCAGATATTCGAATTTTCAAATGTTCAAAATTTTTTGAATATTGAATTTTTGAAGTTTGGAGTTTCTCGCCCGGAGGGTGAGTGATGTCGTGCCTATTGAAGAATGAGCCAGCGAGTTTTTGAGCATCGCGAGTTTAACCCCGCCACTGCGGGGGTAGGCGTAGTGAAAGCAAGCCCGATAAGGGCGTCAGCGGTGTTCAAAAAACCCGAAACCGAGCGAGCTAACCATGGGCAGGGTGAATCCCGCAGAAATGCGGGAGAAAGCCCGAACCAGTGCCTGTTGCAAGAGACTTGGATGACCTGTGGTTAGGGGTAATATGCCTATCGAGCCCGGAAATAGCTGGTTCTCCCCGAAATATATATTGGTATAGCCCCGTCTAAAGTTTTGCTGGGGTAGAGCACTAAATGGGCATAGGGTCGCAAGATCTTGTGTTCAATTAAACTCCGAATACGGCAAAATGTTTGACGGGAGTCAGTCCTGCCGGGCTAAGCTGGTAGGGCGAGAGGGAAACAGCCCAGACTTTCGTCTAAGGTCTCTAAATTTCATTTAAGTGTCAAAGGAAGTAAAATCCCTCAGACACCTAGGAGGTTGGCTTAGAAGCAGCCATCCTTTAAAGAAAGCGTAACAGCTCACTGGACGAGGGGTTTTGCGCCGAAAATCCATCGAGGCTAAAAATGAATACCGAAGACAGAGGTGGACCACGTCGCCGCAAGGCTATGTGGCCCGCAGTAGGGGAGCGTCCCGCCGACAGTGAAGCCCTTCCGTAAGGATAGGGTGGAGTTTGCGGGAGTGAGAATGCTGGCATGAGTAGCGAAATGCCGATGAAAAATCGGCACGCCGTATGCCCAAGGTTTCCGAAGCAATGTTTATCAGCTTCGGGTTAGTCGGTCCTAAGGTGAGCCCCGCAACTGCGGGAGTAGCCGATGGATAACAGGTTGATATTCCTGGACTGTTGGCAGTTCGTTGAGCTGGGGATGGACAAGATTGGAAAACTCTGGCGGAGCGTTGAAGTTGCTTTCGTCTAAACTGTAAAATAGTTTTGCTAGGAAAATCCGGCAAGATGATTAAATTAAGCAGTGAATGAAAGAGCCGCCTTAGGTGGCTCAATTAGATGCGTTTTCAGTCTTTTAAAAAAGGTTCGCAGCGAGAATTGTCACAACCGTACCGCAAACCGACACAGGTGGGCTGGTAGAGTATACCAAGGCGATCGGGAGAAGGGGGATTAAGGAATTCGGCAAATTAGCTGGGCGTAAGGTAACGAGATGCCCTACCCGCAAAGAAAGCGCGTAAGCGCTTGCTTTTCGCGGGTCGCAGCGAAAGATTGTTCGCCGACTGTTTATCTAAAACACAGGTCTCTGCAAAGCCGCAAGGCAACGTATAGGGGCTGAAGTCTGCCCGGTGCCGGAAGGTTAAGGAGAGGGGTGACCCCTGCCTATTGGCGGGGTAAGCTCTCAACCGAAGCCCCGGTGAACGGCAGCAGTAACTATAACTGTTCGATGGTAGCGAAGTCCTTTGTCGGGTAAGTTCCGACCCGTATGAAAGACCCAACGAGTGAACAACTGTCTTGATCCCTCCCCCGGCGAAATTGAAATGGCTGTGAAGATGCGGCCTACTTACTGCAGGACAAAAAGACCCCGTGAAGCTTTACTATAGCTTGGCATTGGTTTGGATTTGTTAATTGTTGAGAATAGGAGGGAGGCCCACCTTTGGTGGACCGTCAGTGAAATACCTCTCTTTGATGGATTCAAACCTAACCTATAAATTCTGGAGACGAATTTGGGGACAATGTCTGGTGGATAGTTTGACTGGGGAAGTCGCTTGCTCAAAGGTAACGCGAGCGCACCAAGGTCGGCTTAGTCCGGATGGAAATCGGACTGGACGTGCAAAGGCAAAAGCCGGCTTGACTGTGAGACTGACGGGTCGAACAGGGAGGAAACTCGGTCTTAATGATCCTCCGACTCATTATGGTTTGGTCGGAGCTTAACGGATAAAAGCTACTCCGGGGATAACAGGCTAGTCGCGCCCGAGAGTTCATATCGACGGCGCGGTTCGGCACCTCGATGTCGGCTCAGCGTATCCTGGGGGTGAAGAAGCTCCCAAGGGTTGGTCTGTTCGCCCATTAAAACGCTACGTGAGCTGGGTTCAGAGCGTCGTGAGACAGCTCGGCCTCTATCCGCAGTAAGCGCAAGATACTTGAGAGAGTCTGACCACAGTACGAGAGGACCTGGTTGGAGTGATCCCTAGTGTGCCAGTTGTTGCCGTCAGGCGCATCGCTGGGTAGCTACATCACTTCGGGATAACCGCTGAAAGCATCTAAGCGGGAAACCCATCTCAAGATAAGGTATCTTTTAAGATCGGTCGAAGATTACGACCTTGATAGGCTGGCGGTGTAAGTTCCGTAAGGAATTTAGCTTACCAGTACTAATCGATCGTTAGTAACTTTTTAAAAGACATTTTCTATTTACTTGTCGAGGAGCCAAGAAATGGCGCCGAAAACCCGCCAAAAATTGCAGCACGAGGCGTGTATGGATAATACTGGAAA
>PFEM01000004.1:0-1374 GCA_002793635.1 Candidatus Shapirobacteria bacterium CG10_big_fil_rev_8_21_14_0_10_48_15 | reverse complement strand
GGTGTTTTGAGCGAAGTGGTCCGACCCGTTCCCATTCCGAACACGGCAGTCAAACACTTCAGCGCTGACGATATTGCCCCCGAGAGGGGGTGAGAAAATAGGTCAATGCCAGCATTTTTTTGTCTGCACAGAGAGTAAAATTTATACTCTTTAGTTAACGCCGCCTGATACTGTCAACGCTTTTATTTTTTGTCAAGGGCTGTTATAATCAGCTAAATTTCTAAGAAAGGTGGTTTATGAATAGTGGCCCAAAAATCAACCAAGACTTCAGTTTCAAAGCCTTTAACTAAGGCACCTCGCCTTTTGGCAAAACCCCGTACCATGGAGGAGCTGCTGGCTCAGTCGCGATATGAGGTAAGGGGGCTTAAACGTGGTGATTTGATTGAAGGGGTGGTCATCGAAAAGACTAAAAGTGCTTTGTATTTGGACATTGGCGGCAAAAGTGAGGGCATGGTAATTGATCGGGAGATGAAAGCTGCCAAAGATTTTATTCGCGGTTTGCAAGCGGGTGACAAAATTAAGGCGATCGTGACGCAGGCCGAAAATGACCGCGGGCAGCCTCTCCTTTCTTTAAAAAGAGCCGCCTTAGAAAGCAGTTGGGACGAGTTTACTACTAAGCTGAAGACCCAAGAAGTGGTGCGAGTCAAAGGCCGGGAGGTCAACCGGGGTGGTTTGGTAGTTGAGTATAAGGGCTTTCAGGGGTTTATTCCTTCTTCTCAATTTGGCTCCAAGCTTGAAGACAAAATTGACGATTTGGTTGAGAAGGATTTGGAAGTTAAAGTGATTGAGGTTGACCAGGGAAAAAACCGCCTGATTTTTTCGGAAAAAGAGGTTTCGGATGCCGGACTGCTGCGGGCGCAAAAAGAGGCTTTGGGAAAGATTAAGGTAAGTGACGAGTTTCAGGGGGAAGTGACCGGAGTCATGCCTTTTGGCCTGTTTGTCAAAGTCAAACCCGCCGCATTGAAGAGCCAAAAACCAGTGACTCTGGAAGGCCTGGTGCATATTTCCGAAATTTCTTGGGAGAAAGTGGAAACGCCCAACGAATTTTTTAAAGAAGGCGATCACGTTAAGGTCAAAGTACTGGCGATTGATAAGGCTTCCGACAAGCTCAATTTGTCGATCAAGCAGCTGACCAGTGATCCCTGGGAGGGGATCGACAAGAAATACAAGATCGATCAAAAAGTCAAAGGCGAAGTCGTGCGGATGGCGCCTTTTGGGGTTTTTGTCAAGCTGTCATCGGGTATTGAAGGCCTGATTCACATTTCCAAAGTGCCGGTCGAACAGGTATTTAAAATCGGGGATAAGGTCAACTGCTATATTGAAACCGTTGATCTGGAAAATCGTCGGATTAGTTTGGGATTGATTCTGACCGCC
>PFEM01000015.1 GCA_002793635.1 Candidatus Shapirobacteria bacterium CG10_big_fil_rev_8_21_14_0_10_48_15 | reverse complement strand
TAACCTCAGCCAAAGGGCTGAAGCTGCCGGAGTCAATCGGCGATGGCCTTTATCTTTACAGCTTAACCTCAGCGGAAGGGCTGAAGCTGCCGGAGTCAATTGGCGGCAGCCTTTATCTTTACAGCTTAACCTCAGCCAAAGGGCTGAAGCTGCCGGAGTCAATTGGCGGCAGCCTTTATCTTTACAGCTTAACCTCAGCCAAAGGGCTGAAGCTGCCGGAGTCAATCGGCGATGACCTTATTCTTGGAAGATTAACCTCAGCGGAAAGGGAAATTTTAAGAAAAATTTATCCTCGTTTGGCATCTAAAATAATATGAAACCAAGAGTAAACAATCGAAAGATACAGCCGCACTTTACAGGATGAGTTTGTTGATCCCAACCTGGAGACAATTCACCGCAAAGGGGTCTTTGGGCAAAAGCTGTCCGATTACATCATTGACTACAATGCCGAAAGGCCCCACCATTCTCTTGGTCTTAAAAGCCCAATAAATTATTTAATTGAAAATGGAGGCATGCCCCAAATGTCCTTGACTTATACAAAGGCTTGACAAGACATTATATATAGTGTAATTATAAAGAACGATTAATTAATCTGCCCATCTGCCAAGATGGGTTTTTCAATGTTTACCAAAAAAACACCACCTTTAAATGATCAATTGTTGAATGATTTGGTTCAGGCCTTTGAAGAATTGGGTGGGTGGGGTAGCGTGGAAGTTTATGTGCAAAACGGCAAAGTGACCCAGATCACCAAACGGGCGATCAAAAAGACCAATCATCAGCTTCAAATTAACTCTTGACCCCGCGCAATTTTAGCACTCGACTTTAGGAACTATTCGTTCGCGTCTCGTGCTGCAATTTGGCGGGGTCGGCGGGCCGATATTTACGTACGGATTGGCTCTTGACAAAAACCCCAATATTAGTCTAATCTGAATTTATCAACTGCTGACCGCCATCGGAAGCGCCTTAGGGCGCTTTTTTGGTTGGCAGGAGCTTTAGCTAAGGGCTAACCAATTTTATTGGTTAAATTTCTTCCTTAGCCAAGGAGAAGAAGGGAAACGACCCTCCTTCGCCAAGGCTTCGGAGGGCAAGGAAGGAGGTGAAAAGAAAATGATAAAGAAAATTGCAGCGATTGTTGGTGCCGGCGCTTTATTGTTAAGTGTTGCCGGTCCGGCTTTAGCTCGAGTTAACCAAGGCGGTTGTGTTTGCCGCTGGCCGAATCTTTTTTGCGCTTGCCGTGACGAAAATACGGCGGTGGTTACCAATGGAGCTAGCGCAATGGCGCTGACTGGCGGTAATTCTCAAGGTGATTACGCTGAAGTCAACGGTTGCGGTGGTGAAGCGGAAGTAGAAAATGAAGGGAGCCGGTCAATTACGACTGGTGATGCCAGCGCTTACGCTGGCGCTTTGACCGTTGCTAACGTGGCGGTTGGTTGCAGCACCTGCGGCCTGGATCGTCCGGTCACCAATCGGGCGAGAGTTGCCAATGGAGCGGATGCTTATGCTGATACTGGTGACAACCACCAAAGCGATGGTGCGGTGATGAATGGCTGGTTCGGTGGTGAAGCGGAGGTAGAAAATGAAGGGAGCCGGAGTATCCGGACAGGCAGTGCGGATGCGACTTCCCGTGCCTGGACAGTGGTCAACAGCCAGTTGAGCTGGGGACTGCGATAGGACATTAGCCTAGGCTAATGAAGGTTTGGCGGGCACCCTCCATTTGGAGAGTGCCCCCTGCCAAACCGAGATTAAAGATTAATCGTTATTTTAAAAAGTGAATTTTCGGGAAAGATTCAGTTTAAAAATTCTGTCTTTGCTTTTAACCGCGCTGCTGAGCGGCAATCCCTTTTTGGTGCCGGTGGCTTTGGCGCAGGAGGAAGAAGAGGTGCCGCTGGTTCAGGAAGAAGCGGCCGGCGATGCGGCAATTATCACCGGTGATGCCGAGTCTTTAGCGCAGGCGGAAACGGTGGTGAACCAAAACGAAACAGAATTGCCGGGGGCAGTGACGGCGCCGGCCGATGAATGCAGTTTGCCGGAGATCGAAGGCGGCTGTGATGAACCGGTCGTGGTGGCCACGGAAAATGTTGCCGATGTTGCGGAGGAAGCGACTAGTTCAGCCGATACCGGTAAGAACGAGATTGTCGAGTTCTCCGAGTCGGAGGTTGACACGTTCATTGATACCGGCGAGGCGACGGCGGGTGCTTTGCTAAACAATAAGGCCAACACCAATGTGGTTGAGCTGGAGCCAACGGCCACGCCAACCGAAGAACCGGAAAATCATGATGAGGATCTTGGCGAGGAACAAGATGAACCCGGCTTAACGGTGCTTAACGACAATGAAGCGCTGGTGGCCAATGAAGCTGGCGCCACGGCCAATACTGGCGCCAACGAAATCAGCGCTAGCGAGGGTGAGGCGGCGATTGAGACCGGCGACGCTCTGGCTTATGCCAATGTCTTGAATCTTTTAAATACCAATGTTGTGGGGACGGATTTTGAGATTCAGTTTCTTGATTTCTTGGAAAATTACCAAGGGTCGCTTGATTTTAATCAGATTTGGGAAGAGTTTGTGGCCCAAGGGGGTACCAATCCCAGCTTGTTTCAAATTCAAAATAGCAACCTGGCAATTTTGGATAATCAGGTTGAGGTGGTCGCCAACAGTGGTGACAATGAGATCGACGGTAGCGGGGAGGCGGCGATCAAGACCGGTTCCGCGACCGCCTTGGCCAACGTGATTAACCTGGTTAACTTAAATTTGGTGGGGTCTCAGTTTTTTTTGGGCGTGCTCAATATTTTTGGTAATTTTGAAGGCGATTTGATTTTTCCGGCACCGGAAAAATTCCTTGCGTCTGTTGGAGCGACCGGCAGTGACGAAGGAGCGGGCGCGGCGGTAGCGGCGCCGGTCGCGGTGATCAGCCAAAACACCGCGATGGTCAGTAACGAAGTGACGGCCGGGGCCAATACTGGCGCTAACCAGGTGACCGACAGCCAGGGAGACAGTGTGATTCAGACGGGCAACGCGGTCAGCCAGGCCAACGCCGTTTCCGTCGTCAACACCAATATTCAGAGCAATAATTGGTTTTTTCTCATGATCAATAATTTCAGCCGCCAGCTGGCGCAAGTTTTTGGGTGGGCGGCACCGGGTGAGACCGAATCGCTCGCCAGTGGTGAGCCCAATATTTTTCAGCTCGGTTTATCGGCAGAGTCGATGGCCACATCAAGCCCGGGTAGTAGCCAGTCGGTAGTGGCCAATCAAAATGACGCAGCGGTTACCAACCAAGTGACGGCCACGGCCAATACCGGCGCGAACCAAATTAATGACAATCAGGGTGACAGCCGGATTGAAACCGGTGACGCCAAGGCCGTATCAAACCTGGTTAATTTGGTTAACTTAAATATTTTGGGTAGTCGTTGGTTTATGGGTTTGGTCAATATCTTTGGCGATTGGCAAGGCAACGTGGTTTTTGCCTATCCGGACGTGGAAGTGAAGTTGACCAACGGTTTGGGCCAAGCGATGGTGGGCGAACAGGTTCATTATCAGTTGCATTATCAGAACCAGGGTTACGATCAGGCGGCTCAAGTTTGGGCGCAAATCATTTTGCCTCGAGGAATCAGCTATGTTAGTGACAATAGTGGTCTTGCTCCGGATCTTGCCGGCCAGACTTGCGCTTGGTTTTTGGGAGACTTGACACCGGGCCAAAAAGGGGTTTTTGACCTGATTGTTCAAGTCAACGCCGATTTTGAATTTGGCCAGCCGGAAGTGGCCCGTGCTCGGCTAATTCCCCAGGTTTATGCGGCCGCCAACGAGCAGACCAGCGAGGTGGAGATGAAGGCGCTGATTGCCACCGTGGACGTGGAGTCCAGCCTGGACAACAACACGGCGGTGGTCAAAACCCGGATCTACAAAAGTCAGCCTCTTGAGGAAGACGTCGTAACCGCTGATCAAGCTGATCAAGCGGTACCGGTGCTCCAATTGTCCGCCCAAAATAACGTGGGCGAGTTTGTTTATCCGGGGGACGTGGTGACTTTTGAAATTAAACTCCAAAACACTGGCGGTCAGGTTGCCAAGGACGTTTATTTGACGCAGGAGTTGACCAATAGCCTCCCTGAGGAAAGTTTCGGGGCGGCTTTTTTCCCGGTCGGCGATTTACAGCCCGGCCAGGCGGTGACGCTGACTTTTGGTTTGCAGCTGGTTGATACGGGTATTTTTACCAACGGTTTGTATCATACTTATGCCCAGGCGGTAGGGTTTGACGCGGCCGGCGAAGAAGTGGTGTCCAATCAGGCGGCGACCGAATTTCCTATCAGGGTGAGGCTTTTGGAGACTTTTTGGGAGACCAAAGCGGCGGTGAAGGAAGAAGAGGTTTTGGGGGTTTTTCAGCCGCAGTGCCCGCTGACCGACAAACCGGAGGATATTTTACCGTATGCCCTGCTCTTTTTAGTTTCCTCGCTGGGGTTGGTTGACCGCAGCCGGAGACTATTTCAAATTGAGCATGAAAAATAAACTGATTTTTGAGTGGCGCAAGCTGTCCCAAATTTTGATCTGGCTTGGTTTGCTGGGGCTTTTTTTGTATTCCGGT
>PFEM01000028.1 GCA_002793635.1 Candidatus Shapirobacteria bacterium CG10_big_fil_rev_8_21_14_0_10_48_15 | reverse complement strand
AATTAAAAAAGCGGCTGGAAGCAGTTAAGGCTAAACTGGGGTCAGCCAAACTGCAGCAAGAGATTCGCCAGTTAGAGGCAGCGTCCGCCCAGCCGGACTTCTGGCGTGATCAGTCTGCCGCCAGAGCCAAGATGCAGCGGCTGGCCCGACTGCAGCAAGAGTTGGACCAAATCGGCGAGTTGGATCGTCTTTGGCAAACGGGTCAAGAAGCACTGTTAATTGAGCAATTAAACCAATTGGAGATCAAGACTTTTTTGGCCGGACCTTACGATGATCGCGACGCGATCCTCTCGGTTCACGCCGGTCAGGGAGGCACCGAAGCCATGGATTGGGCCCAGATGTTGGAGCGGATGTATCTGAAATATTTTGAAAAGAAGCACTGGCCGTATCAACTGGTTGCCGAAACGCCCGGTGAAGAAGCCGGGATCAAAAGCGCCACTTTGGTGGTGGCGGCGCCTTATGCTTATGGCCATCTTAAACGTGAGGCAGGCACGCACCGGCTAGTACGCCAGTCACCGTTTAATGCCGATCATTTGCGCCAAACTTCGTTTGCCTTGGTGGAAGTGCTGCCTCAATTGCCGGAGACTAGCGCCGTGGCCGTTAAAGATAGCGATTTGGAGTGGCAGTTTTACCGCGCTTCGACCCAAGGAGGCCAAAATGTCCAAAAAGTCTCCACCGCGGTGCGGCTTAAACACAAGCCAACCGGTATTGTCGTGACCGCGGAAAACGAGCGTTATCAGGCGCAAAACCGTAAAATCGCCCTGAATCTTTTGAAGGCCAAACTTTGGGCGCAGGCCGAGGCACAAGCCAAGCAGGAAGAAAAGGCTCTCAAAAAAGGCCGCACCAAAGCCGCTTGGGGCACCCAGATTCGCTCCTACGTGTTGCATCCCTACAAAATGGTCAAGGACTTGCGGACGGGTCATGAAACCGGCCAGGCCGAAGCAGTTTTGGATGGGCAGCTGGACGATTTCATTGAAGCCGAGGTCAAACTTAGCTAGACTTTTTGTTTTTCAGCAGGTATATTAAAAGCAGTTCAAAGGAGGTGATGATGGTAGAGAATTTAGTCAATACCGATGTTTTGCCCAAGTCGACTTGGCGCACCATTATTTTGCCGGCCGCGGTGATCGCGTTGATTATTTTGGCCGGAGTGGGGACGGGTTACGTTTTCAGTCATCCCAAGGCTGCTGGAGGTGGTCTAACCAGCATTTTTTCCTCTGGTTCGGAGGGCGGCGGTAAGGTGGCCGGCGCACCGCAAGAAGCAGGGGCTAAAAATCAGGATGAGTTTCCGGACAAGGCTCAAGGGAAGCTGACGGTTAATGATAATGAGGCGGTGGCGGTTGGTTCCCATCAGCTAATCAGACCGGGTGGCGAAGACCAGATTGCTTATCTGACTTCTTCGGTGGTTGATTTGGACCAGTTTGCCGGTCATTGTGTTGAGGTTTGGGGACAAACTTTTGCGACCGAAAAGGTCGGCTGGTTGATGGATATCGGTTACGTCAAACGTTTGGACAAATGTCCTGAAGGACTGGAGTGATGATTAAGTTTGACAAAGTCACCAAAAAATTCGGTTCGATTACTGCCCTGTCGGCGGTTAGTTTTGAAATTCCCAAAAATAGTTTTGTTTTCATTGTCGGCCCTTCCGGTGCCGGCAAAAGCACCATTGTTCACCTGCTGTTGCGGGAGTATTTACCGACTAGTGGTAAAATCAAAGTAAGCAAGCAGGATTTGGCGAAGTTGACCAAAAAGGAGTTAGTCGCACTGCGGCGCCAAATTGGGGTGGTTTTTCAGGACTTTAAGTTGCTGGCCGACCGGACGGTTTTCGAAAACGTGGCGCTGCCACTCAAGTTTGTCAAAAATGACGCCGAGCAAATTGGTAAGGAGGTTCGCCAAGTGCTGAAGCTCGTGGGTTTGACCGAGCGCGCCGCTCTTTTTCCGGCCCAGCTGGCGGGCGGTGAGTTGCAGCGGGCTTGCCTGGCGCGGGCCATCGTCAATTGTCCGGAGATTGTCATTGCCGATGAGCCAACCGGCAATCTTGATCCCCAAACAGCGGTCCAGATTGTTGACCTTTTAAAAAAAGTTAATGAGATGGGATCGACGGTGATCATCGCCACTCACAATGCGCAAATTGTCAATCAATTTAACCAGCGGGTCATCGCTCTCGCCCAGGGCGAGTTAATTTCGGATCAACCGGAAAGCCAGTATCCGTTGACAAAATGAAAGAACATCTGAACAACACTTGGACTAACCTGCGCCGTTCGCCTTACCAATCACTGGCCGCGGTTAGTGTGATGGTACTGACCTTTTTTGTGGCGTCGGTGGTCGCTTTGCTGGCCGCTGGTTCCCAGACTGTCTTGCGTTATTTTGAAACCAGGCCGCAGGTGACCGCCTTTTTCAAAGACGAAACGACCGTCGAGCAGGTGGACCAACTGCAGCAAGCCTTGGTGGCCACGGGCAAAGTCGATCAGGTCCATTATGTTTCGAAAGAAGAGGCGTTGGAAATTTATCGGAAGCAAAACAAGGACGCCCCCTTGCTTTTGGAGATGGTCACCGCCAGTATTTTACCTGCCTCATTGGAAGTCGCGGCGACGGATTTAAGTTATTTGGAGGAAATTGCCGCGGTTTTACAGCAGCATGAGGGGGTAGAGGAAGTGATTTTCCAGCAAGATATCGTGACGGCGCTCCAAAGTTTGACCAGCACGGTGCGCCAAGTGGGTTTGGGTGTCGTGGCGTTTTTGGGCTTGGTGTCGATGTTGATTGTGATGGTCATCATCAGCATGAAAGTGGCCGCTAAACGGGCGGAAATTAAGGTACTGCATTTGATTGGGGCCGCCCGCGGTTACATTCTGACGCCTTTTGTCTTGGAAGGGACTTGCTACGGTTTGGCCGGTGCCTTTTTGGGTTGGGGGCTGGTTTATTTGCTGCTGCTTTATTCCACTCCTTTACTGGTTAACTTTTTTTCCGGCATTAGTTTTTTGCCGATTCCGGTGGTGTTGATGCTGGCTTTGCTAGGTGGAGAGCTGCTGGTGGGGGCGTTCATCGGTAGCTTCAGCGGCCTGCTGGCAGTCAAAAGATATCTCAAATAATGAGGCTTTTTTTGCTTGGTGCCCTAATTGCCTTTTTGGTTTTTTTGCCGGTGCGCGCTTTGTGGGCGCTGACGCCCCAAGAATGTGAAGAGAAGCTGGCCAAAAAAGAATTGGATTTAGGTCAAGCCAAAGAGTGCCAGCAGGTTTTCAACGGTCTTTACGAACAGGCCCGGCAGGAAAAAAAATCGCTGCAATCCGAGATTCAACGCTTCAATAGTTTAATTTCGGTGACCGTGACCCAGATTTATGTCACCGGCCAGGAAATTGAAGCCTTGGTGGAAGAAATTGCCCGTCTTGGTGACCAGATCGGCAATTTGGACGTTTCGTTAGACGAGCTTTCTAAGCTGTTGTTGAGCCGGATTACCCAGACTTACAAGACGGCCAAAATTAATCCGTTTGCCTTGTTGCTTTCTTCTCACAGCTTTGCCGATTTCGCCAATCGCTACAAATATCTGCAGATGGTTCAGGTCAATGACCGTCGGTTGATGCTGCAAATGGAAACGGCCCGGACTAATTTCGAGGATCAAAAAACACTCAAGGAAGAAAAACAACAGGCGTTGGAAGCGGCGCAGCAGAAGCTGGAGACTCAAAAGGTTTTGTTGGCTCAGCAAAAAGTTGATAAAGAAAGATTGCTGGAAGTGACCCAAAACCAGCAGCAACGCTATCAGCAGTTGCTGGCGTCAACTCGGGCGGAAATTGACGCCATTCAGCAGATTATTGCCGGCCGGGGGGAAGAAGTCGAAGCCGGTGAGATTGGGGGGGGCCAGCTGATTGCGACCGTGATTGTCGGTGTTTCGGCCTGCTCGACCGGGACGCACCTTCACTTTGAAGTCCGCGAGGAGGGGGCGGTCAAAAATCCACTTAATTATTTACGCAACATTGTGGTTGGCAATCCTTTTGGCGATCCGGCCACCGCCACCGGTAGTTGGGATTGGCCGCTGGCCGAGCCGATTAAACTCACGCAAGGCTTTGGGTCAGACACCAGTTTTATTCGTTCCGGCGCGGCTTGGTATGATTTCCACACCGGCCTTGATTTGGTTTCGCCTGACTTGACGGTGAAGACTACCCAAGCCGGCAAACTGTTTCGCGGTTCCATTGCCTGCGGTGGGGGCACCCTCCGTTATGTCCGCGTCGACCACGCCGATTCCAATCTGGACACTTATTATTTGCATGTTAATTATTAATATTTATTAATATTTATTAATATTAAAAGATATTAACGATCTGCTTAATAAAATGATATATATCATTTAAGTTATGGCTCAAGTTTCCAGGTTGCCGTTATCGGAAAAAATTTATCAAAGAATTTTTGAAATATTTTTTCAAACGGCAGCAGAAATTAGAACAAAAAAAGCCGCCGAAGAATTTTTTAATGATCTGCTAACCCCTACAGAAAGGATTATGCTCGCCAAAAGATTATCAATCGCCGTTTTGTTGGCGAAGGGATATGATTATAGAAGCATTCGGGAAATTCTTCATGTTAGTCCACCGACAATCGCTACTGCTAGTCAG
>PFEM01000024.1 GCA_002793635.1 Candidatus Shapirobacteria bacterium CG10_big_fil_rev_8_21_14_0_10_48_15 | reverse complement strand
TTGACCTTTTCGGCAAGATTCTGAACAGTGAAGACTTTTTTTTGATTCGGCATTGGTCTCGGTAGGATTTCTTTAAGGCACCTACTGTCTTTGACTAATTAATTGTGTTCCACCTCGCAGGAGGTCACCCTGGGCAACCACTGTCCGAGGAGGAAGTCTACCTATTTAGTATTTTATCAATTTTCTCCCAAAAATCAAGGGTTGATTTTGGTTCGGCGGCCTTGACGGCTAAATTGGCCCTTTGGTGGTTTTTCTGGACAATGGCAAAAAGAGGCAAAATGAGCAGTAAAATTAGCAAAAGAATGGTCACAAAGGGTTGACGCACTCTGACTTTCAAGAATTTCATAGCGCCACTTTAATACCCGGACCCATCGTGGGAGCCAGGACGGCTTTGGTGATATTTTTGGGGCCAACGGCGGCCACCAGTACCAGAAAATTTTCTTCCAATTGTTTGGCGGGGGTGTTGACTTTGCCGATGGCCAAGTGGATCAGGGGCGCTTTGATTTCGGTTTTAAATTGAGCCTTGCCCTGCCATTGTTGCGCTGCTTTGACTGGATCATCAGTAATGGTACCGGCTTTGGGGTTGGGCATCAGGCCCTTCGGACCCAAAGTGCGGGCGTATTTGGCTAGCTTCGGCATCATGGTCGCACTAGCTAAAAGAACATCAAAGTCGATCTTGCCTTTGGCAATTTTCGCCAGCGTTTTTTCGTCGGCGATGGCCACTCTGGTTTCTTTGCCGGTAGGATGAGGAAAGTTAATTTCTCCTTTTAAACCGATTTGAGTGGTGATCAGGTGGACTTCGATCGAGCCGTTAAATTTGGAAGTGGATCCCTCTTTAACCAGTTTGATAGCTTTTTCGATCGGGTAGGGCTGGTCTTGATAGCGTTTATTTTTTTTAGTCATTTTTTTGTAAGTGCACTTAAGGAATACTGCGCACACCTCAGGTATGTGTTATTTCTACCCCCATCGATCTGGCGGTACCGGCGACAATTTTTTGTGCCGCCTGAAGGTCAGTCGTATTTAAGTCCGGCATTTTTTCTTGAGCAATTTTGGTGACCTGTGCCGGCGTCAGCTTGCCGACGACCTCTTTACTGGTTTCTCCCGAGCCTTTTTTGAGCTTGAGTTCTTTTTTGATCAGCTCGGAGACCGGTGGCAGTTTGGTAATGAACGAAAAAGTCCGGTCTTCGTAAACCGTGATCACCGCCGGAATGATTTGCCCTTTTTTGTCCGCCGTCTTGTCGTTGTAAGCCTTGACAAAGTCCATAATGGGCAAGCCATGCTGACCCAAAGCCGGGCCGACCGGCGGTGCCGGGGTGGCGGCTCCCGCGGGTAAATTTAGTTTAATGATCGTTTTGACTTTTTTAGGCACAGGTTTAGTTTTTAATAATCCTTTATATTATAATCGATTTTTAAATTTTCGCCACTTGGAGGAAATCTAATTCCACCGGGGTCTCTCGGCCAAAAATTGACACCAGGATTTTGACTTTGCCGCGGGCTTCATCAATACTGTCCACTGTTCCCAAAAAATCAACGAACGGGCCGTCAGTGATTTTGACCGCTTCCCCCAGGGAAAATTTGGCCTTAAACTTGGGAGCGGCCGCTTTCATAAACTTCTGAATAGCTTTCACTTCACTATCCTGCAGGGGGGTCGGCTTGTCGCCGACGCCAATAAAGCCGGTGACCCCATTGGTGGTCCTGACCGCCAGCCAGGATTCGTCAACCAAAATCATCCGGATGAGGATATAGCCGGGGAAGATTTTTTCTTTTAAATTGACTTTTTGACCGCCACGAATTTCGATTTTCTCCTGGGTGGGGACTAAAAGCTCAAAGATTTTGTCCGCCAGCCCCATGGACTCGACTCGTTGGCGCAGCTGCTCGGCGACCTTCATTTCATGGCCGGAATAAGTGTGAATCACGTACCAATGCGCCAGCTTGCTGTTCGTCTTATTGATCACAATATGACCCCTGGGGAGCTTGGCTCTCTTTGATTTGGCAGTTTTTTTGATAATTTTTTTAGGCATCTTATTTAATGAGCAGGCTCATTAGCTTAGTAAACAGCAAGTCCAAGCCGCCGGCAAAAAGCGCCATGGCCACCGAAACGCCGATGACAATCCCGGTCAGCCTGATTAAAGTTTGCTTATTGGGCCAATCGACTTTTTTCAGCTCGGCCTGGGCTTCTTTCAAAAAAACAAGCGGTTTAGCTTGCATAAGCGAATTTTAGCATACATGGTATAATGTTGTCGAGGGCGTCAGCAACCGTTAAGCTAAAAAGCGCCTAGGACAGACCGCCAAAGGCGGCGAGTTGTGTTTTGGGTGATAGCTAAGAGTTGTGAACCGCCCTCTCCTTATGAGTAGTAAAAACCAAGTTGCTAAAGCGGTCATCTTGGCCGCCGGATTTGGCACGCGTTTTTTGCCTGCTTCCAAGGCTGTTCCTAAGGTGATGTTTCCGGTCATTGACAAACCGATCATTCAGCTGGTAGTTGAGGATGTGGTGGCGGCAGGGATTACGGATATCGTGATGGTTATTTCGCCTTTTACCAAAGAGATCCGCCGGCATTTCGAGCCGTTTGCCGCTCTTAATGAACTTTTGGCCAAAAGCGGTAAGCAGTCCCAACTGGCGGAATTAAAAAAAATTGAAAACCTAGCCAAGTTTACTTTTGTCGAGCAGCGGCCCGGCCGGATTGGCAACGGGGTGGCGATTTTGGCCGCCAAACAGGCGATTGGTAACGAGCCCTTCCTGCTTTCCTGGTCCGACGAATTTTTTGTTGCCCAGCCCTCCCGTGCCCAGCAGCTAATTAACAGTTATCAGAAATACGGGGGCATGATCAACGGCTGTATGCGCTTTGCGGACCCAATTTATGGAGGCCGTTTTGGCTTTTACGTGGGGGATCGGGTGGACAAAACCACGATCAAAGTGACTGATTTGGTCGAGAAGCCGGGTATTGGCCAAGCCCCATCGGAGTTTGGGTCGGTCAGCGGCGCGGTTCTGCAGCCGGAAATTTTTACTTACCTGGAGCGAGCCGATCGGCAGCTGGCTCCCGAAGTCGAGTTGTATTACAACACTTATGGCTTAATGCCGATGCTTCAAGACGGTTTGCCGTTATATGCGGTGGAATATACCCGCTGCCACTATTTTGATACTGGCGATAAGCTGGGTTATCTTAAGGCTTTGGTCGAGATGGGCAGACAGCATCCGGAATTTGGCAGGGAATTTACCGCTTGGCTAAAATCTCAAGCGACCTTAGCTTGACAATGATGCGATAATAAAAGTATGACAGCTTTGGCGGAAACTTTGCGTGCTCAAGACTGCCAAATTTCCAATTTTGAGGGAGTAGAAATGCTGGCCGCCGCCGGGTTCACCCTGAAAACCCTTGAGGAACACGGTTGGGAAATAGCGCCGGTGGAGGTAGCTGGTAAGGTGAGGACGATTGACCTGATGCACGGGGAAACGGTCATTGCGGCGGGCAAAACGGGCTTGACTATCCAAAAGTCAATAACGATGGAGACAGAAAAGTGGGAGGTGGAAGTTCATGATTTGCCGGGAAGCTATTTTAATGTTACGGCTACTTGGAAGACAGGAGATTTTTGGAAGCACTACTTGACTGTGTTTTTTGAAGATAATGGAAAGTGGGTAGACGAACAGCGCCGTGGTTTTTCTCGCTTTGACTTTGCCAAATTTAAGACTGTTCTTGCCCAAATAGGTATTGATGTCCAAAGAAATCAAGGCCCCCAGGGAGGTGACAATTGGGTCAGAACGAATTTAATCAGGAATTTGATCGTTAGAGAAACTCCCAGTCTTGCTGATACACCAGTTGAGGCATTGAACGCCGCTTAACACTTCCCATCATTTCTATCTATTCCGCTTCGGGAGCAACCGTGAGGGGCATCAGGCGCTAAGGGCACCCCTTCGGCGTTGATGTGGTGGGTATAATCGCCGGTAAAAGCGGCCAATACTTTTTCCGGTTCCAGCTGCTCCCAGGATTTATTGGGTTGGGAGTTTTCAGTAATTTCAATCACGGGATAAATATAACATAAAAAAGAAAAGACAGTGGGGGAATTCGCTGGTGGCGAACCAGGGCTTTTTGCCCCACTGTCCTTTGCCCTATTGGCTTGCTTTCAACTGTGGATGGCTTGGCAGACCGATTTTCTGGCTAGCAAGCAGAGAACTCCATTTTGCAGCTGGAAAAGACACTTGCCATTTTCCATGCCGAGATATTTGCACCTTTTAAAGCAACTGGGCCCTTCGCCGCCCGGGCAAAAGAAAAAGTAAATCCTCCCGACAACCAAGTTGCTGGTCTTCATTTTTCCTCCCCAAAGCTAAACAAGCGTTTCCCTAGGCCGTTGAGCGGAGTGTATCAGCAGGAGAACCAAAAGTCAACACTATAAGATGCAATCACAAACTGTTGGCTTAACGCAAGAAGGGATAGCTAGAGGGTGTCGTCACAGAAGGCTTGGCTTGCGATATCCTTAAAACTTTGTTTATATGGTTTTTCAAGCATCTGGCAGGCCCGTCAGGACTCGAACCTGAAAGGGCGGTTTTGGAGACCGCCATGATACCATTTCATCACGGGCCTATGGATTTAAGGAATTCTTTAGTTGCAATTTTAAAACATTTTTGGCTTTGCCGCCACTTTTAAGATATTTTTCCCTTGCTAAAGCATCTTTTTTGCTAGCGTAAGCTTCATAATAAATTAAATTAAGGGGCAATCTTTTTTTGGTTGATTTTACTTTCCCGTCTTGGTGTTCCAGCAGCCTTCTTCTTAAATCGGCAGTATAACCAGTGTAAATTTTTTTATCTTTGAGGCTTTTTAAGATATAAACGTAAACCATAAAATTTGGCGTGGTTGGGACTCGCCCCGCAGCTGCGGGGTTGGAGACCCCCATGATACCATTTCATCACGGGCCTAAGAATAAGTAATTTTAACAAAAGTGATATAATTTGGCAAAATAACG
>PFEM01000032.1:594-4973 GCA_002793635.1 Candidatus Shapirobacteria bacterium CG10_big_fil_rev_8_21_14_0_10_48_15 | reverse complement strand
ACGATGGGGCCAACTGAAGCCAATTATATCTCTTTTGGGGCTTGGTTGACAAGCGCTTGGCGCAGGGGTAAAATACGCCGTATTAATAAAGTTAAGCTGTCTTTTGCCCATTTTCGGACAGCTTTTTTTGATTAAAAAAAATGCCTCAAGATAACGATAAGATTCAGATTACCCAGGAAGGGTTTGACGGGATCAAACAAGAATATGACCGTTTGGTCGCCACCAAGCGGCCCCAGGTGGTGGAGCGTTTGGCCGATGCTCGGCGTGAGGGTGATTTGTCGGAAAACAGTGAGTACCAGCAGGCTCGTCAGGAGCTAAGTTTTGTCGACGGTCGCCTGACCGAGCTGGAAGAGATGATCAGCCGGGCGCAAGTCGTGGCGGCCAGGCATGATCAATGTGTCCAGGTGGCGTTGGGCTGCCAGGTGACGGTGGCCAGCAGCGATGGCCAGGAACAAGTCTTTCATTTGGTGGGCCAGTGGGAAGCTGACCCGGCCGCCCAAAAAATTTCGGCGGAATCGCCCTTGGGCAAATCGCTTTTGGGTAAAAAAATTGGTGATCAAGTCGAAGTGGAAGTCCCCGCTGGCAGAATCCACTACCAGGTTCTCAAAATTGATTAGGCTGCCATTTGGTGCTAAACTGGGCGCATGGCCGAACCGCTGCAGGAGTTAAGAAAAATCCGTCTGGAAAAAGTCGCCAAAATCAGAGCTTTGGGGATTGACCCTTATCCGGCGCGAGTCAAACGCCAGCAAACTCTTGTCCAAGCCCGCAAGATGCTGGGCCAGGGGGTAGCGGTGGCTGGTCGCATCAGGGCGAAGCGCGGCCATGGCGGCATCCAGTTTTTTGATCTTCAAGACGCTTCCGGTCAAATCCAGCTGGTCTTCAAGCAAGATCAGTTGTCAGTTATTAGCCGTCAGTTATTAGTTCTTTTGGATATCGGTGACTTTCTTGCCGTTCAAGGTAAGGTGTTTAAGACCCAGGCCGGGGAAATTTCGGTTGGTGTGGCCGATTTTCAGCTGCTGACCAAGGTTCTGCGGCCCTTACCTTCCCAATGGTATGGCTTAAAGGATGATGAGGAGCGGTTCCGGCGGCGTTATTTGGATTTGCTGATGAACCCGCAAGTGAAAGAAGTTTTTTTCAAAAAAAGCCGGTTTTGGTCGGCCGTTCGGGATTATTTGGTCAAAAGCGATTTTTTGGAAGTGGAGACGCCGGTTTTGGAAGCGATTCCCGGTGGGGCGGACGCGCGGCCGTTTACGACTCATCATTGGGCACTGGATACGGACTTTTACTTGCGGATTTCTTTGGAGTTGCCCTTAAAAAGGCTGATGGTGGCTGGCTTTGAAAAGGTGTTTGAGATCGGTCGGATTTTCCGCAACGAGGGCATGGATGCCGAGCATTTGCAAGACTATACCCAGTTGGAGTTTTACTGGGCTTACGCTGATTACGAAGAGCTGATGAAGTTTTTGGAGAAATTTTATCGTTTTGTCATTAAGCAGACTACGGGCGGGTTGGTGACGCTTCGTGATGGCCAAAAAATCAACTGGGACACAAAGTGGCCTCGTCATGATTACGTGGCTTTATTCCGCAAAGCGGCTGGTTTAGACCCGGTGGCCGCGACCGAAAAAGAATTGTGTCAAAAAGCGCTCGCTTTAAGGTTGAAACCGAAAAAAAATGCGAGCAAGGGTCGGTTGATTGACTTGATTTACAAAAAAACCGTGCGGCCCAAGCTGATTCAACCTTCATTTTTGGTTAATTTGCCGGTGGAGATTTCGCCCTTAGCCAAAAAAGTCAACCAAAATCCGCAAGTGACCGAGCGGATTTTGGTGATGGCCGGCGGCACCGAACTGGGCAATGGTTTTTCGGAACTCAATGATCCGGTTGATCAGCGTCAGCGCTTTGAGCAGCAGCAAAAACTGCGCGAGGCCGGTGACGAAGAGGCGCAGATGTATGACCGTGATTTTGTGGAAGCTTTGGAATACGGCATGCCGCCGACGGCCGGTTTTGGTTTAAGTGAGCGGCTGTTTGCTTTTTTGCTGGACAAACCGATTAGGGAAACCGTCCTTTTCCCGATGATGGGTGAAAAGAAATGATTGATCTTGATTTAATTTGCGACCAACCGGATCGAGTTAAACAGGGAATCAAAAATAAAGGCTTTGACCCAAGCATAATTGACCGGGTGTTAAAGGTTGCTGAGACGCGGCGGCAATTGATTGCCGCAGTGGAACAGTGGCGTCAACAGCGCAACCAGTTGACCCAACTTCGCCGAGGCTTCGCTGGGCAAGGTAAAAAAGACATCGAACAGGGCCGAAAAATCAAGGAGATGTTGCGTCGCTTGGAGCCGGACTTAAAGGCGGTTGAACAGGAGTTGAAGCAGCTTTTGTACCAAATTCCCAATCTACCGGCGGCTGATGTGCCGGTGGGCAAGGACGAATCGGAGAACGTCGTGATGAGGCAATGGCCTGTTCGTCGTGCCGGTGAGGGCCAGCCCAAAAAACTTTCTTTTTCACCCAAGGCGCATTTTGAGTTGGGCGAAAGTCTGGACCTGATTGATACCCAACGCGCCGCCAAAGTGGCCGGCACGCGCTTTGGCTATTTAAAAAATGAAGCGGTTTTCCTGGAATTTGGCTTGATTCAGTTGGCGTTGGCATTGCTGACCAAAGAGGGCTTTAAGCCGGTGCTCCCGCCAGTGATGATTGCGGTGGACGCGATGCGCAAAATGGGCTACTTAGAGCATGGTGAGGAAAAAGAGCGCTATATTTTGGATCAAGATCAGTTGGTGTTAGTGGGCACGGCGGAGCAAGCGATTGGCCCAATGCACCAAGATGAGGTGCTGGCGGAAAAAGATTTGCCTTTGCGTTACGTTGGCTTTTCGACTTGCTTTCGTCGCGAAGCCGGCAGCTATGGCAAGGACACCAAGGGTATTTTGCGCGTCCATCAATTCAACAAGGTCGAAATGTTTTCTTACGCCCGGCCGGAAGAGGCGGACCGAGAGCATGAATTTTTGCTGGCGATGGAAGAAAAGCTGATGCGGGCGTTAAAACTGCCTTATCAAGTGGTCAAAATGTGCAGTGGTGATTTGGGTATTCCGGCGGCGCGCAAGTACGATCTTGAAGCCTGGTTCCCGGCCGAGAAAAAATATCGGGAAACCCATTCCACCAGCACGTGCACGGATTTTCAAGCCCGACGGTTAAACATTAAGTTTCGTCGTCAGGGTGGTCAGTTGGAATTTGTGCACACCCTCAACGGTACCGCTTTTTCCGAGCGGCCGATTTTGGCAATCTTGGAAAACTATCAGCAAAAGGATGGTTCCGTGGTCGTGCCGACCGCGCTGCAAAAATATACCGGCTTCAAAAAAATTCCGGCCCAAAAATGAGCTTCTCGATTATCCCTCGAAAGATTTATGAGGTGAAATCACTGGTCAGCGGTCAAATTGTGGTCGAGGAGCAACTGGGGGCTTATTCCCTAAGCGTTCAAAACCTGATCCAATCCGGCGGCTTAGCCAAGGGAATTTGGGTTAAAGCTTTAAAAAATGTTCAAAAGTTCAAATGCTCAAATGTTCAAAATAGTTTGATTTTGGGTTTGGGCGGCGGAACAGTGGCACATTTAATCAAGCAGACCTGGCCGCAGGCCAAAATTACCGGCATTGAGCTTGACCCGGAGGTGATTAAGATCGCTAAAAAATATTTCCATTTGGGGACAATGAACGGTTTGACCATCATTAATGCCGATGCCTTTGCGTGGTTAAAACAGGTTTCTTCCCCAAAATTCGAGCTGATTATTGTCGATTTATATTTGGGTAGTCGGTTTCCCCCTCAAGCCGAAAAGTCTGACTTTTTCAACCAATTGAAAAAAATCCTTGCTCAAGACGGCGTGATTATTTTTAATCGTTTAAATTCACAGCATTCCAAAGCCTTTCAGCGGCATTTGGCCAAGCATTTTTTTCGAATAGAACTGGTCAAAACGGCTACCAACACTTTTGCTTGCTGCCGGCGTGTATAATAATAGTGGTCATGCTGAAAGAAATGTCATTGGGCTTGCGGGCTTTTGGTCAAGCCACCGGCGTGGCGGTTTATTGTGGCTTAATAGGTATTATTTTTTGGCAGGGAGAAAAATGGTTTGGCCCGCCCTATTCATTTTTGGGTCCGGCGTTGTTTTTAATCCTTTTGGCGGTTTCGGTGCTGGTTTGCGGTCTGCTGGCTTTGGCTTATCCGGCGTTCCTTTTTTGGGAGAAAAAACAAAGGCCTGAAGCCTTGAAACTGGTGGGTTATACGGCCGGCTGGTTAGCTTTTTATCTGGTGATTATCCTTCTGCTTTTCGTCACCTTTTAGCGTTTTCCCTTTAATCTTGTCAAGTCGCCTGCAGGGTAGTCCGGCAGCTGGGGT
>PFEM01000032.1:0-577 GCA_002793635.1 Candidatus Shapirobacteria bacterium CG10_big_fil_rev_8_21_14_0_10_48_15 | reverse complement strand
GGCAGGCTGGGGCCGTAGGTCGGGGTGGCCGGGGTAGTAGTGGTAGTTGGGGTAGTGGTTGGCGTGGGGGCAGTGGTTGGGGTGGGCGTACTGGTTGGCGTGGGGGTAGTGGGTGGGGTGGGGGTGACGGTAGCCGCGTTGACCTGAAGTTTAAAGGGGGTGTTACTGCAACCACTGCCTGATAAAGGACAATAAATGCTGGGATCACCACAGTTGTTGTCAGTCCAGTAGAACTGCTTGGAGCAGGCAAAGTTACAACCCTGGTCATAGCCCGCCACCAGGACTTCATACAGGCCGGGGACGGCAGGGGCGGAGAAAGTCAGGTTGTAGTTGACCGGTTTGGTGGAGTAACCAACTTGTTCCGGTCCCCGGCCACCGGTCCAGCCGCCCCCGGGCAACCGGTAGCGGACTTTGACCCAAATCGCATTCTGGTGGGTAAAGGAGGCGGTGATGGACTGGCCCGCTTCTACGGTTAAGGTTTGACCCGGGACCTGGCAGACAGTTCCCCGGCACAAGGAGGCCTGGTGGATTAAAGGCGGCTCTGCCGGCAGGGTATCGACCGAACAATCCGCGGCTT
>PFEM01000009.1:11514-11680 GCA_002793635.1 Candidatus Shapirobacteria bacterium CG10_big_fil_rev_8_21_14_0_10_48_15 | reverse complement strand
TTTAAACTGGAGCATTCCGAGCGTTTGTCAGGGGACACCTCCCACATCTGGGGTGATGCCTCCCACATCTGGGGTGATGCCTCCCACCTCCGGGGCGATGTCACCATCCTCCGGGGTGATGTCACCCACATCCAGGGTGATGTCTCCCGAATCTGGGGGCATGTCT
>PFEM01000009.1:10663-11447 GCA_002793635.1 Candidatus Shapirobacteria bacterium CG10_big_fil_rev_8_21_14_0_10_48_15 | reverse complement strand
CCTCTGGGGCGATGTCTCCCACATCCAGGGTAATGTCTCCCGAATCTGGGGGCATGTCTCCAACCTCCGGGGCGATGCCTCCCACATCCGGGGCGATGCCTCCCACATCTGGGGTGATGCCTCCCACATCTGGGGCGTTGTCTCCCACCTCCGGGGCGATGTCTCCCACATCTGGGGCGTTGTCTCCAACCTCCGGGGCGATGTCTCCCACCTCTGGGGTGATGTCACCGAGAAAAGGAGATAACAAGTAAATCGACTTGAGCAGGCTCTGAACTTTCAGAGAATAGTCGTTAAACACCTGCTCTTTTTCTATGCTTTAGTTCACTCCTTTCTTTTAAAGCACCTTTGGTAAGAGCAAGAAGGCCTTGCCTGCCGTTGCCTAAGCACTGATAACTTAAAAATGGAATCGTTGCTAAATTGCTTGCATTGCCGTCAAAAGGGCGTATAATAAATTGTAGTTATTTATTAGATCTATAAAGAAGCCTTTTTCAGAACTTCTTTAAGCCAGAAAATAATTAAGATTCTTACCTCATTCGCCTTTCCACCGATTAGCTTTAATTGTATTTCTTGGTAAAGGAGGTGAAATTTAATGACAGATAAAGACGATCAAACTCAGCCAGTGGCTGATGAAAACGCGGACGTCGATGTTACCGGCGAAGCGCCGGCAGCAGCGCCAGCTGATGATCAACCCACTGACCAGCCACAGGCTGCGCCAGCGGATGATTCTGCGGGTGGCCAAGCGGCCAGCCGAGATCAGTATGGCCGTCAGATGTACACGGTCAAA
>PFEM01000009.1:5902-10590 GCA_002793635.1 Candidatus Shapirobacteria bacterium CG10_big_fil_rev_8_21_14_0_10_48_15 | reverse complement strand
AACAGCGTACAGGCGGACCACGCCGCTAAAATCAATTTAAATTGATTTTGTGGAAAAAATAGGGGGGTGCAAGCGCCCTCCCTATTTTTTTTGCAGCCTGGCCAAAGTTTTGGTCTTGCCCAGCAACGCCAGGCTGGCAAAAAGAGGCGGGGTGACGGCTTTGCCGGTAATCACAATGCGTAAGGCCATAAAAAATTTGCCCGCATGATAATTTTTTTCGGCCGCCAGATCACGACAAACTCTTTCCAATTTTTCGGCTTGCCAATCTTCAACAGCCGCCAGTTTTTCCACCGCTAAAGCCCGTTGCTCTGCGACCGTTTTTTCATCCTGACGGGATTTTTTTAACAACAATGCTTGATCAATTTTTGGCTCCTTGACCAAAAAGTCAACCATAGCCGCATAATCGGACAGCTTGTTAATTCTTTCCTTAATTAAAGGGACCGTTTGCTCAATTAACGTCTCGGACATTTTTGGGGGCGCGAACGGTTTGAGCAATTGGGCCAATTCCCGGTCGGTTTTTTGACGAATGTAAACGCCGTTGAGCCAGTCAAGCTTAGTCAAATCAAACACCGGTGCGGAAGTGGACACCCGCGCAAAAGAAAAATGTTTGACAAATTCATCAAGGGGAAAAACTTCTTGGCTTTGGGGATGAGACCAGCCTAATAAGCACAAGAAATTAAGCAAAGCGTCCGGCAAATACCCTTGCTGACGGTACCAGGCAATCGCCACCGGGTTTTTGCGCTTGGAAATCTTGGAATGATCCGGGTTGCGCAGCAACGGCAGGTGGGCAAACTGCGGGACAGGCGCTTGCAACGCCTGATAAATCAGCAGTTGGCGCGGCGTGTTGGAAACATGATCTTCGGCGCGCACCACGTGCGTAATTTGCATCAGCCAGTCATCCACCACCACCGCAAAATTGTAGGTCGGGTATCCGTCGGATTTGAGGACCACAAAGTCTTTGATTTGGTCATTGGCAAATTTAACTTCCCCGCGAATCAAATCCTGCCAACCGGTTTGGCCGGCCGGAACGCGAAAGCGAATCGCCCCTTCATCTTCATAGGCTAATTTTTGGTGCACCAATTGATGAGCATAATCCTGATAAAGTTTTAATCTCTCCGACTGACGATAGGGCTGAAAAGGGCCGCTTTTGTCCGGGCCTTCATCATAGTCTAACCCCAGCCAAGCAAAAGCGTCGTAAATCACCTGCTCGGCTTCGGGAACGTGGCGTTTCACATCCGTATCTTCAATGCGTAAAATAAACTGGCCTTGATTTTGACGAGCAAAGGCATAATTGAAGAGAGCGGTGTAAATCGTCCCCAGATGAGCTAAACCGGTCGGCGAAGGCGCAATTCTCACCCGTATTGTCACAGCCTTGATTTTAGCACACTCGAGGCGCTATACTCAATTGAGATGACCAACCTCACCCAGGCAGCTTTTTATACCCGAAAAATAGTGAAAATCGGCGGTCTGCTGATCGTGGCTTTGCTGGTCGGTCGGGTGGTGCTGAAAAGCGGCAGTCATCTCTGGCAGCAAGCCCATCCCGCACCCCCGCCGCCACCAACGGTCGGGTTTGGCAAAATCCCAAAGCCAATCTTCCCACCAAACGGAGAAACCCCGGCCATGACTTACCAGCTGGAAACCAAGCAGGGAGAATTACCGGAAACGGCCGCTACCGGCCGCGTTTATTTTGTCGCCCAAAAAAGTATCAACTTGCTGGACTTGGATCGCGCCCGCCAACAAGCCAAAACCATGGGCTTCTACAATGAGCCGGAAAAAGTCAGTGACGAGATTTACCGCTGGCTAGGCAATAATGCCCCTATGACCACGCTGGAAATGAACATCAACAACGGCAGCTTCCAGTTCCAATACGATTACGCCAATGATCCGGAAATCCGCAACTACAAAAACCTGCCCACTGACGAACAGGCCGGGCAAGAAGCCAAGCGATTTTTGGACAGTCATGGGCTGAAAACCGACAGTTTGAACCAAGGCCGGCAGGAAATTGAATATTTGGCGCTGGTCAACTCACAGCTGGAGCCAGTCTCTTCTTTTTCAGAAGCTAACTTCGTCCGGGTCAAACTTTTCCGTCGTGACCTTGACCAATTGATCGTCCTCCCGCCCAATCCCCAAAAGGCGCTGGTGTCTTTTTTGTTTTCCGGGTCAAGAGAGCTGAACAAACGCATCGTGGAAATCCGTTACCACACGGCCCCGGTGGAAGAAGAAATTTTTGAAACTTACCCGCTGATGACCGCCCAACAAGCTTGGGAAAAACTCCGCCAAGGCAAGGCCTATCTTGCCTCTCTGGGGCAAAACCAAGCCGGCCCCATCATCATCCGTTGGGTTTATCTGGCTTATTATGAATCCGATCAACCCCAGCTTTATCTGCAACCGGTGTTTGTTTTTGGCGGCGATCGGAACTTTTTTGCCTACGTGCCGGCTTTGGACCCTCAATGGCAAGAATAATTTAACTTGCCTGAACGTCTTGCCAACGGTAATTCGCAAAAGCCCATTCCACCAAACGGGCGGTTTCGTCGAAGCGGTTTTGACTGCCCAGGACCACCACGAGCAAGTGATGACCCTCGCGCTCGACCAAACTCACCAAACATTCCCCAGCCCGCTCGGTCCAACCGGTCTTGATCCCCTGAACACCGGCCAGACGGCCCAGCAAAGTATTAATGTTCGTCAAAGGATGTTTAATCATGCCGGAGGCATCCGTAATGGTAATTTGCGGGGTGGCCACCAGTTGCCGAAAGGTGGCCTCGCGCCAAGCAATCCGAGCCAGACGAGACAAATCCAAACCGGTCGAGTAAGAAACTTCCGCCAAGGGGTGTTCTTGTTCATCAACATCCAGACCAGTTGGGTTGGCAAAAACAGTGTTTTTCAGATTTAGTTCCTGGGCTTTTTGGTTCATCCGCGCCACAAAAGCCAACTGCCCTCCGGGATAATGTTGCGCCAGCACTTGCGCCGCGTCGTTAGCCGAAGCCACCAGCAAACCATAAAGCAAATTGGCTACCGAAAGGCGCTCCCCCGTCACCAAACCAATATCCTGGCCAAAATCATCCATCCCGTTGACTGTCAAATAATCATCGAGACGGTAGTGCTCCAAAACCACCAACGCCGTCATCATCTTGACCGTCGAGGCCGGCAGCAACGGCGCCTGCTCGTTTTTGGCATACAAAATGACCGCCGAATCCGGGTCAACCACCAAGACGCTGTGGGCACTGAACCAAGGCACGGGCTTACCGGTAAAATTGGTCGGGTAAGGGGCGGCGGGCAAGGCTAACGGCAGCAAACGCGCTTGGGCCGGCAAAAAACGGGCGCGGATCGTCAGGTAATCACTCTGGCTCGGCCACAAAAAAAAACCCAGCAAAAATAAAAAAAGAACGCCTCTTTTTAAAATCAGCCACTTATTTTCGGACATTAATCGCCAACTCTTTTAACTGGGCTGCATCTGCGGGCGACGGGGCGTCCATCACCGCCGTCTGGCCGGAAGCATTTAACGGAAAGGCCATCACTTCCCGCAAACTGGGCTCACCCAAAAAGACGGCCAGCGCCCGGTCAATCCCGAAAGCAATCCCGCCATGAGGCGGGACGCCGTACCGGAAGGCTTCCAAAAGATGACCGAATTTTTGTTGGATTTCCTGCTGGGTATGACCCAAGATCTCAAAGATTTTGTGTTGAACCTGGGGGTCGGTAATCCGGAGACTGCCGCCGGCAATCTCGTGACCGTTGCAAACCAAATCATGCTGCCAAGAACGCACTTTGACCGGGTCTTGATCCAAAAGCGGTAAATCCTCATCCTTGGGCGCCGTAAAGGGGTGATGGGAAGGCCGCAACTGGCGGGTCTCGGTCTTTTCAAAAAGCGGAAAGTCCACTACCCAAGCAAACGCCAACAGGTCCGGATCCTGCCGCTGCTTTTGATCCCGCAGATCAAACTTATCGTCCCCAAACTGCTTAACCGCTTCTTGATAAGTAAATTTCGGGAAGGGCTTTTGGAGAATTTTTTTACCCAAAACCTGTTCCACTAACGAAGTAAAAAGTTGCTCGGTTAATGACAAAATCTCCGCCTGATCGGTAAAAGACAGCTCTAAATCCAGTTGGGTAAACTCGCCATAAGCCCGGTCGGCGCGGGGATCTTCGTCGCGAAAACAGCGGGCAATTTGAAAATATTTCTCCACCCCGGCCACCATCAACAGCTGCTTGTATTGCTGGGGCGATTGGGGCAAGGCATAAAACTGGCCGGGCTGCAGTCGCGAAGGGACCAAAAAATCCCGGGCGCCTTCGGGGGTCGCCTTGGTCAAAATCGGCGTCTCCACCTCCCAAAAACCGCGTTCGTCTAGCCACCGGCGGATGAAACTCACCATCTGGTGGCGCTTTTTGAGGTTGGCCGCCAACCGAGGCCGACGCAAGTCCAAATAACGGTACTTGAGCCGCAAATCTTCCTTGATCTGCAAACCATCACTGGTGACTTCAAAGGGCAAATCCGCCGCGCGGGATAAAATCGTCACTTTGCCGGCTTCCACTTCTACCTCGCCGGTGGGCAACTTGGAGTTCACCAGTTTGGCGGGCCTGGCTTTGACGGTCCCTTCTAAAGCAATGACGTCTTCGGTCCGCAACTCGCCCAACTTTTGATCACCGACAATTTGCACCAGACCGGACCGATCCCGCAAGTCCACGAACACCAACTG
>PFEM01000009.1:5559-5886 GCA_002793635.1 Candidatus Shapirobacteria bacterium CG10_big_fil_rev_8_21_14_0_10_48_15 | reverse complement strand
TTTTAGCGCAAAAAAGCTTGATTTGGTAGAGAGAATAAAAAAACGGCGGCCCAGACAAGGAATGACAATCAACCCCAAAAGGGTGATCCCTTGCCTGGCCGCCTTGGGCAATCAAGCTGCCCTCACGCGCTAACGCCAATTGTCTGGAACCTCCTAAGCACCTTTTGCTGGAGGTAGTCTCGGAATTCACGAAGCTGTGCTTCGGCACCAAACCAGGTTGGCTTACCTTGAGCATGCTCGTATTCCCAGTCTTCCAGCTTAAGAAGCCAAGGCTTCTCCCAGTTCCGCTGCCAGGGCCAGAGCGGGCCAGTGTACTGCAAGTAACCC
>PFEM01000009.1:0-5512 GCA_002793635.1 Candidatus Shapirobacteria bacterium CG10_big_fil_rev_8_21_14_0_10_48_15 | reverse complement strand
CTGCAAGTAACCCTGATGCGGCTAACAAAGCGGTGGTTGCCAATGAAAAAAGGAGGCTAGCGAAAATGGCCGCGGATTTTTTGGCGGGCCTTGTGGGTAACGGCAAAGTTGAGCCAGTCACGGGAAGGCGCTTTTTTGTGCTTATTCACCAAAATTTCGACGATCTGCCCGCTTTTGAGCTGATAATGCAAAGGCACCAGCTTGCCGTCCACTTTGGCCCCGGCACAATGATCTCCCAAATCAGTGTGCACGGCGTAGGCAAAATCAACCGGCGTGGCCGCGGCGGGTAAATCAAACACGTCACCTTGGGGCGAAAAAATGAAATTGCGGTGGGAGAGAGCGTCAAACCTTAAAGAAACAATCAATTCTTGGGAATCGGTAATCTTTGCCTGCCACTGCACCAATTTTTTTACCCAAGCCATTTTCTGGGTCGGTGCAAAAGAACCGGCGGTTTTGTTTTCGCTGTAATGCCAATGAGCGGCAATGCCGTTTTCCGCCTGATCGTGCATGGCCCGGGTGCGAACCTGAATCTCGATAATCCGACCCAGACAAAAAACATTGGTATGAATTGACTGGTAGCCATTGGGCTTGGGCTGGGCAATAAAATCGCGGACCCCCACCGAAGGCACCGGACGAAAAAGCTGGTGAATAATCCCTAAAGCCGCGTAGCATTCTTCTACGGTGGCCACAATGACTCGCAAGGCCGCCAAATCGTAAATTTTGGCCAGATCGCGACCAATTTCCGGCCGCTGCAGCTTCTGGTATAAACTGTAAAGATGCTTGCGCCGGCCGGATACTTGAGCCGCAATGCCCCGCTTGGCCAACGCCCTAATCAGCCGTCGCTCAATCTTGAGCAGATATTCATCAACTTTTTGGAAATAAGACCGAGAATAAGTCTTCAGCCATTGATAATGATCGGGGTCAAAATAAGGAAAGGCTAAGTCTTCCAACTGGCCCTTCATTTCCCCAATTCCCAGCCGCTCCGCCAAAGGCGCGTAAATTTCAATCGTTTCCCGGGCAATGCGGCGCTGCTTTGCCAGCGGCAGTACGTCAAGAGTCTGCAAGTTGTGGTAACGATCAGCGAGCTTAAGTAAAACCACCCGCAAATCTTTGGCCATCACCACAATCAGCTTGCGTAAATTTTCCACAAAAATCGCTTGCTGCTGACCACGCAGTTTGTATTCGCCAACTTTGGTGACGCCATCAACCAGCTTGGCAATCTCCGGTCCAAAATCTTTGGTAATTTTTTCTAAAGAAACCTGGCTTTCTTCCACGACATCATGCAGCAAGCCGGCCGCAATGGTCTCACTGTCTAACTGCCAACGCGCTAAAGTCGCCGCCACCGCCAAGGGATGATTAATGAAAGCCTCCCCGGAAAGTCTGGTTTGACCGGCATGAGCCTGAACCGCCAGTTGGTAAGCCTGGTGGACTAACCGGCAGTCCGCCGGCGTTTGGTATTTTTTAATTTGGCTTAAAAGCTCCTCAAAATCGGTTTTCATTTTGGCAATTTCAGATCCTTAATTTTTAGTTGCAAACTCTGGTGGCCATTCCACTGGTTAAGATCGACCTGATAGGCAATATCCACCAGCCGTTCCCCTGAATCAGCGAGGGCCAGCTGTTCATAACGGTCACTCAAACCGAAACCAATGGCCTCAAAAAAACTGTCGCCTTGCCGAAATTGTAATTTAAGGTGGCTCTGGTCGTGACCGACCCGGCGAGCGTTAACGACCTGAACTTGGCGGGTGACAAACAGCGGTTGAGGGTTATCTTGACCAAAAGGGGCTAATTGCTCCAGCTGATCATAAAGCGGCAAATTGACGTCCGCCAGCTTAATTTGCGCGTCAATTGTCAGCCTGGGCGCCAACTTTTTGTCCTTAAGTTGATCGGCCGCCGTTTGCAGCAGCCGCTGCTTCAGTGCCTCTAACTTATCCGTGGCGACGGAAAAGCCCGCGGCCAAAGGATGGCCGCCATGCGGCCCCAAAATATCCGCGCACTGCCGCACCGCGGCGATCATGTCAAATTCCTGAATTGAACGGGCGGAAGCCACCCAATGATCCTGACGCGGCGCCAGCACCACTGCCGGCCGATAAAATTCGTCTTTGAGTTTGCTCGCCACCAAGCCAATCACCCCGTGCTCAAAACTGGTATGACTGATAAAAATCAGCTCCTTTTGCTGGCCCTGCGCCAACCATAATTCGCGAGCCTGCACCATGGTCTTTTGGGTCAATGCTTGACGGCTTTGGTTGCTGACATTAATTTTTTGGGCCAACTCGCTGGCCTGCGCCTCATTTTTGGTACAGACCAAGCGCAACGCGTCCATGGGATCAGCCATCCGACCGGAAGCATTGAGTCGCGGCCCGATCAAAAACCCGACCGCAAAAACATCAATCGGGCGCTCGGCCAGCCCGGCCGCGGCAAACAAAGTCCGCAAGCCCGGCCGCTTGGTTTTGGCCAACTGGGGCAAACCGAATTTCACCAAACTGCGGTTGGGGCCCAGCAAGCTCACCATATCGGCGACCGTGCCGATGGTCACTAAATCCAAACCCCACGAACCAGCCGGCGGTTTTTTGGCAGCGGCGATCAAAAGTGCCCGAGCCAAAAACCAGGCCACCCCTGACCCGGCCAGCTTGGTCGTGTGGACCAGCGCGACTGCCCGAGGCTTTTTTTGACCCAAGGTGTGGTGATCGGTCACGATCACGTCAACGCCCAGTTGGCGAGCGCGGTCGACTTGAGCGTACTGAACAATCCCCTGGTCAACCGTCACAATCAGCCCGACACCGTCCCGGGCCAGTTGTTCAACCCGTTCCACTTTCAAACCATAACCTTCTTCGCGATTCGGAATAAACGGCAACACGTCACCGCCCAACTGAAAAATTGCCTCCCACAAAAGCGCCGTCGCGCAGACCCCATCCGTATCATAATCACCATAAACAATGATTTTTTCTTTGCCCTTGATGGCTTGTTTGATCCGCGCTAAAGCCTTGGCCAGTTGGGAAGCCACCACCCCCACCTGCTTGGCCGTTAACCGATAAGGGTTTTGCGGATTTAAAAATTCCTCCTGCTGCTGGCGTGTCTTCAGCCCACGATTAAGCAGGAGCTGTTTGATAATGTCCGGAGGGGTTTTGCTTAAAATTTGCCAACGCATTATAATCATTTTACCAGATGGAAGCCCACTTACCAGCCTTTGTCAAAAAAATCATCGCCACTTTTACCGACCACAATTGGGAAATTTATGTGGTCGGGGGGGCGGTGCGCGACTTGCTGCTTGGCCATGACCCCGTTGATTGGGATTTTACCACCAATGCTAAACCGGAAATCATTTTGAGCTTGTTTGACAAGGCTTTTTGTGACAACCGCTTTGGCACCGTCGGCCTGACCAATCCGCAAGAGGCCAAAAAAAATTACTACGGCAAGCCACCGGTTTACGAGATCACCACTTTCCGCCAAGAAACCGGCTACACCGACCACCGCCGACCGGATGCCGTGGCTTGGGGCAAAACCATCCAAGACGACTTGGTGCGACGTGATTTTACGATTAACGCAATCGCTCTCCAACCCACCAGCAAGCCAGAAGATTTTAATTTAATTGACCCGCACTACGGTCAAGCCGACCTGCAAAAAAAGCTGATCCGAGCGGTGGGCGATCCGGTCAAACGCTTTCAGGAAGACGCCCTACGCATGATGCGGGCGGTACGGATCGCCACGCAATTGGGCTTTCAAATTGAACCAAAAACTTTTGTGGCAATTCAGCAAAATCTGCACCTAATCGATCATGTCAGCGCCGAACGTTGCCGCGACGAACTGTTAAAACTCCTATCTTACCCTCACGCTGCTGACGGCTACCTGATCCTGCGCCGCGCCGGCCTGGCCGAAAAAATCCTGCCGGAAGTGGAACGAGGTTTTGGGGTGGAACAAAAAAGTCCGGGCCGGCACCACCTTTGGAGCGTCGGTATTCACAGCGTCAAAGCGCTGGCCGCCTGCCGCTCTGACGACCCCATCGTCAAATTGGCCGTGCTGTTGCATGACGTCGGCAAGCCACCAACAGTCAAGAAGCAACCGGACGGAACGATTACTTTTTATAATCACGAAATGGCCGGCGCGCAAATCACCCGACGGATCGCCCAGCGGCTGCGGTTCAGCAAAAAAGACAGTCAACGACTGGTCAAACTGGTCCGCTGGCATCAGTTTACCGTCGACGAACGGCAAACCGACAAGGCCCACCGGCGGTTTATCCGTCACGTGGGCAAAGAAAATCTGAAGGATATTTTGGCCGTCCGGCGGGCGGACCGGATCGGCGGCGGCGCCCGAGAGACCTCCTGGCGATTGGAACGCTTTAAACAAAAATTAATCGCGGTCCAAAAACAGCCTTTTAGTATTAAAGATCTGAAAATCGACGGTCATGACGTGATGGCCACTCTTCACCTCAAGCCAGGACCGGCAGTGGGCCAAGTTTTAAAGCGGCTCTTTGCTGAAGTGGAGGCAGACCAGACAAAAAACCAAAAAGAGTCTTTGCTGAAAAGGGCTAAACAAATTGGCAAATAACTAATAACTGATAACTGATAAAAAAAGCGCGATACTAAAATATTATAAGTGCTGGCAAACTTACAGCGAATAGTTTTGGAGCTGCTGGCCAACCTGGTCGTTGACCAGAGTAATCATGTTCATGGTTAGTTTGATCACCACCACCAGAATCACGACCGTCAGAATAATTGCCGCCCAACCGACCAATTTGGAACGCCGGTCCGGCTGGCGCAAATAACGCATCCCCAAAATCACTCCCCAAGGCGGTAAAAGCAGACTCTTGAGATACACCACCAACTGACTGGAAAACGAGGTGCTTAGGGGTTTGGGCCGCAGATTTTGGCCGCAATTGTAGCAAAAATAATCCTCCGGACGGACGGTTACATGACAAGCTGGGCAAAGAAGGCCTTCCATAAATTGATTATACCGCAAAAGGAAAATCTAAAGCGGCGGGCGCGGTAAACAGCCTCACTTGGAACCCAAACTTCGCGGCGGCGGCGGTATTCTTAGACCGATCGTCAATGAACAAACAATCTGGCGCCGGGTATTTTAATTTCTTGACTAAAAACTCAAAAAATTCCGGCTCGGGTTTTTTGGCACCAATGACCGCGGAATTAAAAATCCCCGCACTAAAATACTGCCGCAGCCGGTGCTCGTCCAACTCATAATCCAGCCATGCCCGGCTGTTATTGGAAACCACAAAAAGCGGGTAACGAAGCGCCAAACGCTCAATTAAAGCCACCACTGCCTGATCAGGCACCAGAAAAGAACGATAAAAAGCTTTTAGGGCCACCAGGGAAATTTTTTGCTTGGCTATGGCCAACAATTTTTGCCACAGCTCCTCTTCGGTCGTTTGCCCTCTGGCCAACCGGTCCCAAACCTGATCAAAAATGGCTTCTGCTTGACGAGGGGCAATTTTTAGCCGGCGCGCTACCGGGTCACCAACCGGCACATGCAAATCAGGAAAAATCACCCCACCCAAATCAAAACC
>PFEM01000018.1:7123-7281 GCA_002793635.1 Candidatus Shapirobacteria bacterium CG10_big_fil_rev_8_21_14_0_10_48_15 | reverse complement strand
GCGACATCCGACGTTACGATCGGGTTGGTCGCCCAGATTCGTCGTGGATGGCACCGACTACTAACGCGCAGCTGCGCTCTGGTTCTATCACCAACTGACCGCGTCGCGGCGCAAAACCCTCCTGATGGAGAGAGTTGTTTGACTTACAGTCAAATGAT
>PFEM01000018.1:1733-7062 GCA_002793635.1 Candidatus Shapirobacteria bacterium CG10_big_fil_rev_8_21_14_0_10_48_15 | reverse complement strand
GCTCATAAGCCGGATTCTGTTTTAGCACTCATCTATCTAGGCCCTCAATCTTCGGTGCTTGCCCCGCAACTGCGGGACATCGGAAAGACGCCTCAAAGGCACCAGTCGGAGGTTGCAGCAGGGAGGGTTGCCTCGTTTCACCCTTCACTTCGTTCAGGGTAAACCCCTTGCAAAGTTAAGGCTCGTCTCTGTGGCCCTATCTAGGAGCGTACCACTGGGGGCACGCCCTGGCACCTTTCGGTGTCCACCCTGTCTTTGGCTGTCCGGACTTTCCTCCCCGCAGCTGCGGGGCGAGTGCGTGGCTCTTCAGACGCCCTATATTATACTTGATTTGGAGCCATTTTTCAAGGAAATGAGCTTCATTAGAAGTGCTTGGGATTTAAACAGAGAGCTTTAGCTGGCACAACAAAAACCCTCCCGAAACGGGGGCGGGTTTTTGTGGACAGTTTGGCAAAACAAGATCAGGCACCAATCTTAAACATCGTGGTGCCGCAGTCCGGACATTTGGATTTGCTGGCGGGTTTGCCATTCTTCATGGTGACCCTTTCCACTTGGGTGTCGGGAACTTCTTTCTTAGCGCGGCACTTGACACAATAAAAGCTTGCCATAATTTTCTTCACCTCCTTTCCCTTGCCCTCCGTAGCCTTGGCGTAGGAAGGTCGTTACCTTAGCTTCCAGTATAGCACGATCTCAAGGCTAATGACGGCCAGCGTCAGGATCAGCGTTTTGGCCAGGTCTTTTTTGATCAGGCGTGGGTCAGAAGAAAAGATTGGTTCATCGGCCTTTTTAAAGGGTAGCTTTGGCTTTTTTAGTGGTTTACTTTCAGGTTCAACTGAACCTGAAATTGCCCCTTGACGAGGTTCGGCAAAGGTGGTTTGGGGCGTCTGTTTTTGCGCCAGCTGGCGCTTCAATTGCAAGATGATTTTCTGTTGTTTGGTGCGCCTTTTTTTCGCCACGCCCCCATTATATATCACTTTGCTATAATATCATCAAGACATGACTACCGAAATTGATCTTTTGGTTCAGCCTCCCGAATTTGAAATCAGGTGCAATAACTTTGTGACGGCTGTTCGCGACGGGGTGGCACCTCGATTTCCTGATTTGACGATTGAGGCGGAAAACAGCACCACCGCGCCCATCGAGGAATTGCCGGCCAGGATGGCCGCTTGGCAGTATTTTCGACACGCTAATCAAGCGAGTCAACAAGAGGCCGATCGGATGGTGGCGGCTGCCCGACGGGTTGCTCGCCAAAGGGACCAGGAATCAGCCACGATAAATTTTGCGGTCGTTGATATTTTGGCAATGCGAAACAAGCTTAAATCCCAAATGAATCAGGCTGCGGCCCAAATTGTTGCTGTTGCCCAACAGTTCGGATCGGCAAGAATTCGCCAAGAAAGCAGCCTTGGTGAACGGCCGTTCAACATTCACTTTTTCATTGCCTTTTCCTAAAATTGGCTTGCGATCGCTCTTGACTTTGCCGGCAGGCGAATTTACAATCAACTGGATCTTAAAAATGTTGTTCGATTTTGGCCAATTTACAGGAATAGCCCTGGTTATTCTGATTATTTGGATGATAGGGCTGTCAGTGCTTTTTTATCGGTTGCTGGCTCATTATCAGAAGTTGACGGCGGGCATTACCAAAAAAGATCTTAAGTCTATTTTGGAGGCGCTGTTGGACAATACCCAACGCGAGGTCAAAAGAGTGGACGGCTTGGTCGCGGATTTGGCCAAGGCCAACAAAGACGCTTTGAACCATGTTCAAAAAGTGGGGCTGATTCGTTTCAACCCCTTTGCCGAGACCGGCGGCAACCAGAGCTTCTGCTTGGCGGTTTTGGACGATCACGACAGTGGGTTTGTCATTTCCAGCCTGCATGGCCGCGAAGCGACGCGCTTTTACGCTAAGCCGGTCAGGCATGGTAAGGCCACAAATTATGATTTTTCCAGCGAGGAAAAGCAGGCGATTAAAAACGCCAAAAAAGTTAAATGAAAACAAACAAGAGACTATTCACTATTTTGGGAGCCCTGCTGCTTTTTTTGGCTTCAACGGGGGTTACTTACGCCGCTTTTCGTTTTTCGCACCTTACGGGCAACGCCGGACCGCTTTCGTCGACCGAGATTTCCTCCGGTCGAGACCAGATTGATTTGTCGGCGCCCAAGACGGCCGCTTGCCCCCTCAATGGTGGGATGTTTACCGAGGCCGAGCGGGCGATTTGGGAAGCGCGGCGGCCCATGGCCGTCATGATTGAAAATCACACTGATGCCCGTCCCCAGTCCGGTCTTGCTTCCGCCGACGTGGTTTACGAAGCCGTCGCCGAGGGCGGGATCACCCGTTTTTTGGCGGTTTTCTACTGCGGCGCGGCGGCGGCTGACGTTCTGGCGGCCCCCATCAGAAGCGCCCGGGTTTACTTTGTCAATTTTGCCAGCGAGTATGGTGCGGCGCCGGTGTTTGTCCATGTGGGTGGTGCCAACGGTTTTGGTGAAAACAGTGATACTCCCAGCCGGGCACGGGCGGTGGAATTGCTGGAGGCGATCGGTTGGCGCTTCCGGGGGGGCAATGATTTTGATACGACCTTTGACATGGGTTTTCCGGCCATGTGGCGTGACTATGAGCGTTTGGGTCGACCGGCCGCCACCGAGCATACCTATGTAGGGAGCACCGACAAGCTTTGGGCAGAGGCCCAACAGCGTGGTTTTGGCGCCGAACATGACGGCGAAGTTTGGAGTGACGCTTTTGTGGCTTGGCCGTTTAAGGATGACGCTTCCACCAATGATCGGGGCGGCACGAATAGTATCAAGTTCAATTTTTGGAGTGGCTACCAAGATTTTGTCGTCAACTGGCAGTATGACCAGGCCAAAAATAATTACCTGCGGTCGACTGGGGGTCAGTCCCACCAGGATTTAAACAATGATCAGCAGTTGATTGCCAAGACGGTGGTGGTGCAGCTTGTCAGGGAAGAGGGGCCGTTGGATCATAACAAGCATATGTTTTATACCGTGATCGGCAAGGGCCAAGCGCTGATTTTTCAGGATGGTCAGGTGACCAAAGGCACTTGGCAAAAAACTGATCGCCAGTCGCGCACGAAGTTTTTGGACAGCCGTGGCCAGCCAATCGAGTTTAACCGCGGTCCCATTTGGATTGAAGTTGTGCCTGCCACCCAGGAGGTGGAATATTGAGGTCATGCTTCACGAGCTGATCGTTTCTAAAGTCCGTATCAAACTGCTCAAAATTTTTCTCCACGAACTCACGGAGATTTTCTATGTTCGCCAGCTGGTTCGTCTCACGGGTGAGGAAATCAACGCGGTGCGCCGTGAGCTCCAGCGACTGGAGGCGGCCGGAATGCTCAAAAAAGAACCGCGGGGCAACCGGCTTTATTACTGGTTTAACAAGCACCACCCTCTTTTTGGCGACTTGCTGTCAATTATTTCCAAAACAGTGGGTTTAGGGGGTCAGTTGGTGGAGAATAAGCATAAATTGGGCCGCATTAATTTTGCCTTACTGGCCGGTCGCTTTGCTCGGCATCTGCCGACGCGAGAGGGGGAAGTTGATTTATTAGTGGTGGGTGAAATCAAAATGGCGGAATTGGTCAATCTCATCAAGCTGGAAGAGAGGCAGCTTCAACGGGAGATCAATTACAGCGTGATGACCCGGCAGGAATTTGAGTTTCGCCGCCGCCGCCGCGACCCCTTTTTGCTGGGAATTTTGACGGGTTCGCGGATTATGTTGCTGGGGGATGAAGAAGATTTAGTTGGACGAGTGCCTAATGCCTAAACAAAAAATTATCAGAAGCGGCAACAGTCTGGCGGTGACCATTCCGGCCGATTTTGTCCACACGGTGGGCATCAAGTCCGGCGATCAAGTCGAAGTGGAGGTGGCGCCGGAGACCGGGTGTGTGGTTTATCGTTTTTCCGGCACCAAGCAGCTGCCTCTGGCCAAGAGCTTTATCAAGAAAAGACGGCGATGAAAAAAAAGCGTTTCCTGTTGTGGGCCATTTTAGCCATCAGCTTGTTGTCTTTGTTCCTTGATTTACCGGCGGTGGTGCCGCTGAAATTCAAGGTGGCGGGTTACCAAATTGATTGGCAGCTGCGCCGGCCCCGGATCAATTGGCGTTTGGGCAAAAATCAATTTACGCGCGATTTGGAGATCAAAAAAGGCATTGATTTGGCTGGTGGCAGTCAGGTAGTTTTCCAGGCGGACATGCAGCTGATTGACGCGGCCGATCGGGATCAGGCGTTAGAATCGGCCGCTGCCAATATCCAGCGTCGGGTGGATTTGTTTGGTTTAAGCGAGTCGTTGGTGCAGACTTCCAAGTTGGGGGCTGATTACCGGTTAATTGTTGAGTTGCCGGGGGTAGAAGACGTCAGTCAGGCGATCGCTTTGATCGGCCAGACGGCCCAGCTTGATTTTCGGGCGTTGGCCCCTGAAGCTACGGCGGCCGCGGCCTTGACCGATTTTCAGCCGACCGGTTTGACCGGGGCGGATTTAGCGCGGTCGGCGGTTCAGTTTGAGCCCAATACCGGTGAGCCGGTGGTCGGTTTGGAATTTTCTGCCGCAGGGGCGCAGCAGTTTGCCCAGATTACCGAAGCCAACGTCGGCAAACCGGTGGCGATTTTTTTGGACGAAGTGCCCTTGATGACGCCTCGGGTGGACGAGCCGATTACCGGTGGCCAAGCGATTATTCGGGGTCAGTTTGAATTGCAGCAGGCCAAAACTTTGTCGGTCCAGCTCAATGCCGGCGCCCTGCCGGTGCCGATCAAGATTATCCAGCAGCGCAACATTGGCGCGATTTTAGGGGAAACTTCCGTCCAAAAAAGCGTCCGCGCCGGCCTGATTGGTCTATTGATGGTGGTTTTGTTTATGGCGGCTTATTACGGCCGCTTGGGCTTGCTGGCGGATTTAGGTCTGGTAATTTATGGGTTGATTACCCTGGCTTTGTATAAGTTGTTGCCGGTGACGTTGACTTTGCCGGGGGTGGCGGGGTTTTTGCTGTCGATGGGGATGGCCGTCGACAGTAATATTTTGATTTTTGAGCGGATGAAAGAAGAAGAGCGGGCGGGTAAAGCGCATGCCGTTGCGATGGAGCTGGGTTTTGGCCGGGCGTGGGATTCAATTCGTGACGCCAATATTTGCACCCTGATTACTTGCTTTATTTTGTTCAATCCCTTCAACTGGTCGTTTTTAAACACCTCTGGTTTGGTGCGCGGTTTTGCTTTGACCTTGAGCTTGGGCGTTTTTCTCAGTTTATTTACCGGGGTGGTCGTTTCCCGGACCTTATTACGCACTTTTAGCAAATCTCAATGAATTGGTTGAAACACAAGTATCTTTATTTTT
>PFEM01000018.1:1457-1701 GCA_002793635.1 Candidatus Shapirobacteria bacterium CG10_big_fil_rev_8_21_14_0_10_48_15 | reverse complement strand
TATCCCGAGGTGAAGGCTGTTTTGGAAGAAAAAGGCTTTGCCGTCAGTTCAATTCAGGCGGCTGGGGATCAGGTCCTTCTGCTGCGTCTCAAGTCGGTTAGTGAGCAAGGCTTGGTGAACATCAAAAATACCCTGGCGGAGAAGTACGGTTATCAGCCGGAAGAAATTCGTTTTGAAACCGTTGGGCCGACCCTGGGCCGGGAATTGTTGACCAAGACTTTGGTGGCGATCGCCCTGGCCGCTG
>PFEM01000018.1:0-1447 GCA_002793635.1 Candidatus Shapirobacteria bacterium CG10_big_fil_rev_8_21_14_0_10_48_15 | reverse complement strand
GGCTTACGTGGCCTGGCGTTTCAAAAACGTCGCCTTTGGCACTTGCGCGATTTTGGCGATGTTCCATGATAGCCTGATTTTGCTGGGCAGCTTTTCGCTGCTGGGCCACTTTTTTGGGGTGGAGGTGGATACTTTGTTCGTGACGGCCGTCTTAACGATTTTGTCTTTTTCGGTCCATGACACCGTGGTGGTTTATGATTTAATCCGCGAGTCCCAGCGTCGCTACCCCGGCACGGCGTTGACCAAACTGGCGGACAAGGCCATTACCGAAACCCTGCCGCGATCCTTAAACAATTCCTTGACGATTGTTTTTATGCTGGTTGCCTTATTGCTTTTGGGCGGGGAAACGATTCGCTGGTTTGTGGCCGCGTTGCTGATCGGCACGATCGCCGGCACTTACAGCAGCACATTTACAGCCGTTCCCTTATTAGTTGTTTGGGAAATAATTAGGCGGAGACAAAATAGGGCGAAGGTTAATCAGCCGCAATGACCGATAACCTTTATTTTTTGTTTCTTGATGAAATTTATTCTCCCAATCTTAACAATTTTCGAAAGCTGACAAAGAAAGAAATCTTTGCTCATACAAATCATCATCATTTTGGTGTTACTGGGGCGATTGTGGCAGCCTCTTGCCTTTATGATCTTGATTCAAAGGCAAGAAAAATAAAGGACCGCTATTTTTCAAAGAAGGAGAATTTTGTTTTTCATTATGTTGATATTCTTCATGATAGGGGTGATTTTTATGAATTAGCTAACGATAAGAATCGCAAAAAATCATTTATTGCTAGTTTGAAAAGTTTTGTTGATAATGCTGAATTTAAATATATTTGTGCTTTTGTTGATAAACATGAGTTAATTAAAAAATGTTGGCTCTAACTTATTCCCGGATAGTCCGGTTATTGATTATAACTTGTATTTGCTTTGTTTACGCCAGCTTTTGGTGTCTTTTTATAGGTTTATAAGCAATCGCAACTGCCCTGCTAGAGGAATAATTGTAGCGGAAGCAAGAGGAAGACGCGAGGATACAGAGCTAAGAAGCGCGTTTAAAAAAATTTATTATTGTGGCATTTCCAATATTAAACCAACCGAATTCAGAAGAGTGATTCTGGATTTATTTATCGTTCCCAAAACACAGAACTACGTTGGCACCCAGTTGGCAGATATGATTTTGTATCCTACTTATGACAATCAAGTGCCTCTTCACAATGTCAGGAGCGATCATTTTATTTCTTTTGAGAAAAATTTAAAGAAAAAGTTATTGGCTAAGGTGGTAGTTTTGCCTTAAAAACAAAACAAGGCCTTGCGGCCTTTTTTGCGAATGGAATCCATTCCCAATTATCATTTTAGCAAAACAAAATGTTTTGTCAATTGTTAAAATTGAAAATTTGCGGAATTTATATTATGTTTGGAAGAAATGACTTGTATTAAGGCGATTGGTTTTGATTTG
>PFEM01000027.1:4875-10311 GCA_002793635.1 Candidatus Shapirobacteria bacterium CG10_big_fil_rev_8_21_14_0_10_48_15 | reverse complement strand
CCAATTATGAGGCGTCGCGACAAAAACTAAATCAGCGTCCTTCAGTTTTTCGTCCAAATTATCTTTATGCTCCTTGATGAGAGGGTCATGGGTGAAAACTTGAGCTCGTTCTCTTTCTAGGGCCTTGATAACTTTAGCGCTTAATGATTCCCTGGTGTCGTCAATGTTAGCCTTGAAGGCAAGCCCCAAAACAACAGTTTTTTTGTTTTCTAATTTCATGCGCTGTCTGATTTTATTGACTAGAAAAAGGGGGATCGCCTCATTAACCTTCCAGCTGGTGGAAATTAAGTCCGCAAAAGGAAGATCGTTAATCAAAAAGAAACCGTCTTTAAAAAGACACGGACCGGCCGTAAAGCCGGGGACAGCCAAGCCGCCTCTTTTATAGCCCTGGTTAACTAGCCGGACAATTTCATAAATATCGCGGTGATAAGAAGAGGCGATTACCATAAACTCATTAGCAATGGCAAAGGAAATATAGCGGTACATGTTAGTAAACAGTTTGGCTAGCTCAGCGCTCAAGTCATCGGTGGACAAACAGGTAATTTTAAAGGCCTTAAAAAGTTCTATGGCTTTTTTTGCACTCACTTTATCAATGCCGCCGATGATCTGAGGAATTTCCCTTAACTCTTCAATGGCTTTGCCCTCCGCAATTCTTTCCGGGCAAAAAGCCAAATAAAAATTTTTGCCGACCTGAATATTTTTAATTTTATTGAGAAAAAACTTGACGTATTGAGTAGTTCCGGGGTAAACAGTACTCCGCAGGATCAGGGTTTGGCGAGGTCGAAAATATTCTTTTAGGCTATTTAAGGCGCTGTCTATTTGGGCCATCGAGGGATTCATGTTTTCATCCACCGGTGTTCCCAGAGTCAAAACAATATAATCGCAATTTTTAACTGTTGAGTAATCAGCGGTGGGAACAAATTTTTTATGCAGGTGCTTTTTAAGCAAGGGCAATGCGCCTTTTTCAATAAAAGGCATCTCGCCCTTGTTCAACTGGGCAAGAACATCAACACGAATGTCTACTCCATAAACTTTATGACCGCTTTCCGCAAAGGCCAGCCCCAACGGCAAGCCCACCCGGCCAATGCCAATAATCGCAACACTTTTCATTGAAGCTTTTTTTTGATCCAGTTGATGACTTCGGGCAAGCCTTTTTCTAGCCTTATTTTTGCTTCCCAGTTTAGCAATCTTTTCATTTTACCAGGGTTGGGAACACGGCGCTTGACATCATGCGTAAAGCTGGGAACAAACTTGGCCCTAAAGGCTTGTTTTTTACCAATTAGTTTCCAAATTATTTTAGCCAAGTCCAAAATCACGGTTTCTTCAGGGTTGCTGATATTAAAATCCTGATTAATTGCCTTTTTACTTTCCATAACGGCAATAATGCCATTGGCTAAATCTCTGACGTGGGTAAAACAACGAGTTTGTTGACCATCACCCAGCAACTCAATAGGGTATTGGCCGGAAAGCATCTTTTTAGTCAAGTCGGGAATTACATGGGCATAACCGACCTCTTTACCAGGTGCTTCATTAATGCCATAAGCGTTAAAGGGACGGCAGATGCTGTAGTTTAAACCAAATTCTTTTTGGAAAGCTTGGCAATACCATTCGCCAATCAGTTTTGAAAAGCCATAAGCACTAGCCGGTGGAGGGATTTTGCCGATGTCTGTTTCCTTCGAAGGAAATTTATTGGTCGACTCAAAAACCATTGATGAAGAAATGTAAATTATCCTATTGATCTTATTTCTTGCTGCCGCTTCAAAGGTGGCCGAATAAATTTTGTTGTTTTCGGAAAGAATGGTTGCCGGATATTTGTGAAAGTAGCCAATACCGCCAATCTTTGCCGCCATATTGATGCAAATGTCGATGCCCTTAAATGCTTTATTGGCCGCGCTGGACACGGTCAAATCTGCCTTAATAAATTCGTAGCCCTTTTTGACGCTGCTTTCCGGCTTACTAAGATTATCGGCCACTCTGACAAAATAACCTTTATTCAAAAGTTGTTGGACCACTTCGCTGCCAATAAAGCCGCAACCGCCAGTGACTAAAATTCTTTTTTTCATTAAGCTTAATTATTCTAGTAAAAGTACTCGGGTTTGTCTATACTGTTGCCAATGTTAAAAAATGGATTTAGGCAAAAGATTATTGATTTTGCCGACTCTCATTATTATCAAACTTTAACAAAAACCCTTATTGGATGCAAATCAGTCCTGGATGTGGGGTGCGGGAGTTGGTCGCCGCTGGCTAGGGTAAAAAAAACTTTTTCCAGTGAGGGTATTGATATTCACCAACCCAGCCTTAATCAAATCAAAAGATTGAAAATTCATGATCGGTATCGATTGGGAGATGTTACTAGGTTAGCGAATTTTTACCAGCCAAAAAGTTTTGATGCGGTTGTCTGCTTGGATTTGATTGAGCATTTGGAAAAACCAGCGGGGGAGAAGCTGCTGAGGGCAATGGAAACAATTGCCCGTCGTAAGGTAATTTTGCTGACGCCCAATGGCTTTACTGGTCAAGACCCGTTGAAGGGCAACCCGCACCAGGTTCACCGCGCCGGTTGGCGAGTCGCTGATTTTAAAAATCGGGATTATCAAGTTTATGGTATGAGAGGAGCCAAATTTATTCGTGGCGGGTGTGCCACGATCAGATTTAAGCCCTGGTTTTTGTGGGGACTCCTTGCCACCTTATCACAACCATTGGTTTATTTTTTTCCAAACCTCGCTTACCAGCTTCTGGCCGTTAAAAGGACTGCTTAACTTCTTCGGTAATTGTTTGCTCATCTAGGATCATTTGGCGGAAGGGTGCTCCGGACTCGATCAGTGTTTTTGTAGCCGCATCATAGGTAAAAACCAAAAGTTTTTCCGGAGGAAAAGTGTAGGTGATTTTCTTTTCCCACTCGGCGGCCATGGGCAGAAAAGTAGTGCTGGGGTTGTAAAATTTTTGGGAAAAATCGCCTCCGTGGTAGCCGATTAAATTGGGAACCACTACCAGTTTATTATCAAATTCTGGTGCATGAATTTTGAAGTAAGCCAGGATTTGTTTGGCAGTTTCATGCTGGGGCTGGTTTTCCGCCATTTTTGACCATATTAAGCTGGTATTGCTCCACAACCACCAGCCAGCGATTAAAACAACTAACGTTTTTGCAAGCCATCTTTTTTCAAAAACGCTTTCGAAAAGAATTGCCCAAAAGCCGGCGGCGGCCATGGCTGGCACATAAAGATAGCGGCTGCCTTCACCGTGAATCCGGAAAACTTGCGTTGGCCGAATATAAGCATTCAACCCGAGGGAGGTGATTAGAAAAAGAACCATGATCAGTAGGGTATAGCGGTATTTTAACTGCCGTTTAAAGAAATAGATGATGGCCAGGAGAGTAAATCCTGCCAGGGGCCAGGCAAGCTTGACCAAATCTGCCCTCGCCCATGGCTGTTTGGTAATTTTTATTAGCAATGGATAGGGGATCATTGCCCAAGGGAACTGGTATACAACATTAGAAACAATGCTTTCCGGATTCCAAACCATTTCAAAGTTTTGGTTATAAGTCTGGTTATCAATTAAAAACATTAAGGCGGTGATGACCAAATAGGGCAATGTTTGAAGTAACTGCAAGAACGAATGTTGTTTGCTTTGAAGCCATTGAAAAAAAATGTACAAGGGGAAAACAGCTAGAAAATATAAACTAAACTGGCCCAGAATAAGGGCAACCGTATATAAACTAACAGAAAGCCAAAGATGCTTTTTAGTTAACCAAATAAAAGATAGGAATAGCAACGGGAACAGAATTATCCTTTGAGCGAAAAATTGGTAATCGCCCCTGGCTAACATCTCATAGCTGGCGGAATAATTAGCGACAAAAAAAATTATGGACAAAATACTAATTAGGCGGTTTTTGGTAAGTTGCCAAATAAATCGATAAAAAAGCCAGTTAACTAAAATGACTACCAAAAAAAGAAATAAAAAATAAAGCCAAACTCGATCTTTAAAAAAGAGCGGCAAAAAGTCAAACATAAGGCGAGCGGCGGTATCATAACGAAGCAAGCCCTGGATAATTGTGAAGCCTCCTTGGGGATCATAAAAGAAAGTATGGTTAAAATAATAATAACCCTCGCCCATAAAGGTTTGCCAGAGGATTTTATGCCAAGTGAGCGCGGTTAATAAAACAATGATAATTTTATTATTTTTCATTTTTTTTCAATGATGATGGTCATAAAGATGGCCAAAAGATTATTAAGCGGCTGCAGCAGATATTCGACCCATTTAAAGAGACGGTAGGTAAAATTGGGGACAAATTGCCGGTAAGACAAACCACCGCTGAGCAAAAAAAGCAAAGGCGTGTGCAGTTCCATTTTAGTAATCTTGAGCTGTGGCAAAAGCTTGACAAATTTTTGTCGATCGCGGCTCAAGATGATCCAAGCCAGAGCGTCATTGGCTGCCGCTAGTCGGTTGGGCTGTTGTTGCCAGCCAGTTTGCGGATTAAAATTTTCGTGATGCCAGTTTTTAAACATCCGCCGCGACCACCAAGTGTTAGCGGGTTCAATCATCATGATTTTCCCACCAGGCTGTAGAACTCGGCTAGCTTCTTGAAGAAATTTGAGCGGATCACCAAGATGATGAAAAACATTAAGCATCAGCAGGGTGCCGACAGAATTTTTGGCAAAAGGCATTTGCAGAGCGGAGAATTGGCGGTCTGCTGTTGGCAATTTAACCAGGTCTGAAGTGATTGCCTGCGGGATAATTTGTTTAATAAACCCGCCGCCGCTGCCAAGCTCGACAATTTTTCCCTGAAGGCCTTCGGCTTTGAATCGGTGATAAAAATCAGTGTAGAGCTGCTTTAAAAATCGTTTTTTTTGGATGATTTGGGCGTGGGCCGCACTGGCCTGGGCGGCCTCTAAATCGGTAATTTTTACGGCTTCCGAAAGGGACAGCAATTTCTTAAAATTCATTTTGCTTATTAAGAACCATTTTAGTAGAATAACCCCATCATTTGCAATGAAAAAACGTCTTTGGGAAATAGTTTTTATTTTTATTATTAGTTTGACTCCCTTGCTGTGGTTTCGGCCGGGCCAAATTATGGTTGGCCATGACAATGTTTTTCCTCTTGAGCCGAAGTCGTTTTTGTTAAATCGTTTGACCACTTGGACCGAAAAGCAAGGTTTTGGGGCTGACCAAAGCCTGATTATGGGAACGATTCCTATTCATTTTGTTGACGCCGTTCCTTCGTATTTAGGTTTTGATTTAATTACAGGGCAAAAGCTTGTTTACGTTTTTTGGTTTTTGTTAATGGGTTTATCTGCTTATCTTTTTGCTTCAATTTTCAAAAAGGGCAGTCCGATTTTTAGATTAACGTCAAGTACCCTTTACCAATTTAATTTTTTTGTGTTGCAGGGCTGGTTTATTGGGGAGCGGACGAAATTCTCTGCTTATATTGCCCTGCCCTTA
>PFEM01000027.1:0-4851 GCA_002793635.1 Candidatus Shapirobacteria bacterium CG10_big_fil_rev_8_21_14_0_10_48_15 | reverse complement strand
GTATCCCGCTTTTTGGAGGCTTAATGGTTGTGGTCGGACTATTTGTTATTTATTTCAGTCTGATTGGCTTGCGGGATAAGGATTATCGATTAAGCGCCCAATTGTTGGCTTTAGCTGCCTTGACGGTAGTGGGTTTTGCGTTAATTAGTGCTTATTATATTTTGCCGGCGGCTTCCAAGGCATTGGGCAATTACAGCCAGCAATTGGGGCAAATGGGTGGTAAGGATAGCCTGATTAATTGGGCCAGAATGATTAGCGTTGGGGCCAGTCCGTTAAATTTGTTCCGGCTGCAGGGATTGGCCGAGTGGTACGATAATCCTCAGCATCCTTACTCTCAGCAGTATTTGACCAACCCTTTGCTGATAGCCATCAGTTTTATTTGGCCATTTTTAATTGTGCTTACTTTGCTGTTGCCGAAAAATAGATCAAATCGCCGCTTGGCATTGTATTTATTTTTAGTTTTTTTGGCCGGAGTCTTTTTTGCCGGGGGCGCCCATCCGCCCTTGGGCTTTTTGTATGTTTTGCTGATGCGGTTTGTTCCCGGGTTTACTGTTTTCCGCAGCCCCTGGTATAAATTTGCGCCGGCGCTTTTTTTTGGGGCGAGTTTATTGATAGCTTGGACCAGCGATTGGTTGAGCCAACGGCTTGGTAAAAGAAGCTTGTTGGTATTTTCTTTGCTTTGGTTAGCCCTAATTTTGGGTTATCATTTTCCCTTTTTCACTGGTGAGTTTTTCCGTTGGAAAGATAATTTTTCGACCAGGGTGGCGGTCCCCCAACACGTTTTCGAATTTGGTCATTGGGCTACGCAAGAAAAACAAGATAATTTGGCTATTTTGGTTGTCCCCCCGGCGACACGGGCTTGGAACTTTGACCTTTACGATTGGGGTTATTTAAGTTTTTATCCGTTGCCCAGACTTTTGACTAATCAGCCAATTTTTTTAGGCAACGAAGCTAAACCGATTGTGGAGGAAGAACAGCTCTTGCAGCTGGCTTATCGCAGCCTGCTGGATGGAGATCAGGCTACGTTTGCGAAAATAGCCTCGCTTTTACAAATCGGTTATCTTCTGGTTCGGCAAGATTTTGCCGCTGACTTGGATTGGGTTCAAACAGAAAGCTTTGTTAAGTATCAGGAAGCGCTTGAAAAGAGCTTTCGGTTTCCTCAGGAAAAGGACTTTGGCGATTGGTTAGTTTACAAAGTTACCCCGCCACCGCCAGTGGCCAAAATTTATGCCGTGACTGATAGCCTTTTATTGACCGACAATCGTTTTTACCAAGACCTCTTTGACCAGGGGGTTGATCCTACCAGGCTGGCTGTTTTTGATGAGTCTAAAGAGGCTGACCAATTTCCTTTGGCCAGCCATTTGCTGGTGAATTGTTTGACTTGCGAGATCGAAAAAGAAACGGGGTTTATTAATTTTCCTCCAGTCATGTTGTTGCCGGATTCCCCTTTTTATTTTTTGGTGGCTCATCAAGAAGCGAAGCAAAACCGGGCGATCACTGCGCCGAAGCAGAAAATTTACCACCAGATGGGGCTACTGTTGAGGCATATGGCTGAACTAAGGCGGATGATGCTGGACGTTCCTTATAAGACGGATAGCGCTCGGCTTAAGTCAGTTGCGCTTTTTCAAAAAACTTTTAATGAAACAGAACAATATTTTTGGGATCACCCGGAATTGGTGCAAGACCGGTTGATTACGGAAAAGTTTCGTCAATACCTGATTTTTCAGCAAGAAGAACTGCAAATGTGTTTTTTGCAAAGCAACATGAGCAGTGATGTCAAGGAGAACGTCAAGGAACTGATCAAACATCTGGATACGGTTGTTAGCAAGCTGCAACCTTATCTTTTTAATCACGATTTGGCGATCAACAAACTATTTGTCTTTGCGGTGCCGGTAGGGGCCAATTACGAAATCTCTGCCAAACTGTCAGGGGCAGTGGCGGCTAGTTTGGTAATTGGTGACCAAACGATCACGCCGTCAGGCGCAAGTGACAATGGTTGGCTTGATTTTGGCCAATTTTGGCTGTCACCAGGGGAGCACCAACTGATCCTGCAGATCCCGCCGGCGCCAGATTTGACCACCGACTGGCAATTTATCGAAAAAAAATTTGCCGAAGGGACCAAAAACTGTTTTTCCAAACGAATAGAGGCTTTTGAAAGGCAAGCGGATTACAAAGTGAGCCTGCGTTTTAAAAATATTTTGTATGAGAATTTTACTTATTATGAAGATGAAGGCTTGGAGAGTGGAACGTACTTTTTTAAGCCCAATGCTTTGGCCGACTTACAATTAAGAGCCAGAGAGGCAGATCGGGAATTTTTAGTCACTCCCAGCCAGGAAGCCCAATTTTTTGAGATCGGCTTTTGCGCCGAGAATTTAACCCGTCAGGATTTTGACAGTATGATGACCAAGATCGAAGTGAAAAAAATTATTTCGCCCCTTCTGCTGATGAAAGGCGACCACAAGATTACGCCGCGGCCAACGGTTGCTTTTCAAAAAATTAGCCCTACCAAATATCAAGTCACCGTCAGCCAAGCAGCGGCTCCCTTCAGCCTGATTTTTCTGCAGCGGTTTAGCCCTGATTGGAAGTTGTCTCCGGCGGTGGCAAAAAATCATTTTGCCGCCTACAGCTTTGCTAACGGTTGGCTGATTGACCAAGTTGGTGATTTTCAATTAACCCTGGAGTATGCTCCGCAAAAGATTTTTTATCTGGGGGGAGTGGTTTCTTTAATCACCTTTATAGCCTGCCTATTAGTGCTAAAATTTAAAAAAGGCTCATGAAGAAACAGACCGCTTTTTCAAAAATGATACTGATCGGGCTGGTTTTGATTTATTTGATCGCTTTTAAAAATTTTCCCTACTTCAATCTTATTTTGCAAGCCAAAGTTATTGCCGGCGTAATTTTTCTTTTGGCCGTTTGTCTTTTTTCTGTCAGTACGAGGGTGATGATTGCTGGCTGTTTGCTTTTGTTGGTGTTCACGGGCAGCCTGGTTCTGATGGGCAAAGAAAGTTTGGCCCAAACGGTAGGCGACATGATTTATTTTTTGCTGTTGGTTGGCGTTATCAAAAAAATTAAGAGTGAAAGTGAATTGGCTTGATTTAAACCCGTTGGCGGCAGGGGACTGGCTTTATCTTTTTGAAGAAACGATCAGAAGCTTTTCTTTTTGGCCGGAGCGTTGGGGTTATCATTATTCAGGAATGGGCGGACCTAATTACGCTTCCGGTTTAGTCTATTTTTTTACGACCACGGCCAAGTTGTTCAATTCATTGGGAGCCAGCTGGCCGTTGATCGAACGCTTGGTTTGGTTTGGGCCGATTTTTGGGCTGACGCTTTTTTCCAGTTTTTTTTTGGCAAAACAGCTCTTTACCGGGAAAAGCCTTTTTTATTGGCTGACGCCGGTGCTTTATTTTTTTAACACTTATTTTTTGTTGTTAATTGACGGTGGTCAGTTGGGGGTAGCTTTTGGCTATAGCTTGGCCCCGTTGATTTTGGGGTTTTTGGTTAGTTTACCAAAAAATCATCGTTGGCCCAGACGGTTAATGATTGGTTTAGCTTTTGGTTTACAAATACTTTTGGAACCTAGAATATTTTTGCTGACGTTGGGAACGGTTTTGGGATATTTTATTTTGGTGGCGGGCGCAAAAAAAGTTTACGGGCTACTGCTGTTCTGGCCCCTGCTGCTTGCTTTGACGGTTAATCTATTTTGGCTTTGGCCTGCTCTCACTGTTAAAGGCGGGGCCTTGCCTCCGGATTACGGCACTGCCGGTTGGATTGGTTTTCTCAGTTTTGCCAATTTTTCCGGCACTTTGAGCTTGTTACACCCCAACTGGCCGGAAAATATTTTCGGAAAAACCTATCTGCTGCGGCCGGAATTTCTTGTTTTGCCAGTACTAGCTTTCAGCTCTTTATTATTTATTAATTATTCACGCGTTAGTGACCTGCCTGCCGGCAAAGCAGGGTTAACGAGTTTAAAAGCAGGGAAGTTGAATAACTCGTTAATAAATAATAAAGTAATCTTGCATTTTAATTTATTAGCTTTATTGGGGGCATTTTTAGCTAAGGGGTCAAACCCTCCTTTTGGTTGGATTTACCTTTGGCTTTTTGATTATCTGCCAGGAATGAAATTATTTCGCGATCCCACTAAATTTTATTTTTTAGTAGCGCTCAGTTATTCTATTTTAATTCCCCATAGCCTTGCTAAAATATACCAATTATTCTTTACTAAAGAATTAATCAAGAAATAATTTGCAGTCTAACTCGTTAATAACTAATAAAAAACAAATATAAATGAGAATCACGTTTGTCCAAGGACCTTATGAAAGTTTGGCCGTCGAGTATTTGGCCAGTATTTTAAAGCAAAAGGGTCATCGAATCTCTTTAGTCATTGACCCTCAGTTATTTAATACCGTTTATTTTAAAAACGGTCTTTTGGGAAAATTTTTTGACCTGCGGCCGTGGGTGATTAAGGCGGTCATTGCTTCCAAGCCGGGTTTAGTGGCTTTTTCTGTTTTTACCAGCGAATACCAGTGGGCTTTGGATTTAGCCAGGGGCATTAAGCAGCAGAATCCGGCGCTGCCCATTGTTTTTGGTGGCTTTCACCCGACCAGTGTTCCTGAAGTGGTGATTAAACAAAAGTCGGTAGATATTATTTGCATTGGGGAAGGGGAACAAGCTTTTGTGGAATTGGTCAAGAGTTTGAGTGGCAAGAGAAGCAATTACCGGATTAAAAACCTTTGGTTCAAGAAAGACGGCCGGGTGATTAAAAACGAAATTCGGCCGTTGTTGGAAGATTTGGACCAGCTGCCTTTTCCTGATAAGGATTTATTTTTTTCTCAATTGCCCTTTTTAAGCAAG
>PFEM01000002.1:5640-6627 GCA_002793635.1 Candidatus Shapirobacteria bacterium CG10_big_fil_rev_8_21_14_0_10_48_15 | reverse complement strand
AAAATAATATTGCCAAGGTGGAAAAGCGTCTACCAAAAAATCTGCCGGCAAAGGCACCCGGCCCTGCGCCAAATAAGGAAAGGCTAAAGCCGCCACCAAGGCAAAGATCGTCAATAAGGGCCAAAAGCGGCTTACAATTTTTTTTGTTGCATTTCCCATAAGCGGGCGTAAGTGATAAAGCGGGAAAAAGCTTGAAAAATCACTTCAATCCAACCAATTGGCCCGTCACGCCAACCTTGTTTGACCACTCCCCGCTGCCAAAACTCGGTCAGCATCGGTCGTAACAAGCGCCACCAAGTTACCGGCGGGTGACCAGACTGAAACAAGAGATTGGCTTCAATCTGGGACCACTCACTCGTTTTGGCAATCATGGAAGACAAATCACGGTGCGCCAAATGAACCAACGGCGCCCGCAAAGTGCCCATCTGGCCTGCAAAAACCGGGTCTTCATGAAGATCGCGCTCCCAACGCTGCAACGTGTTTTTGAAAAAAAGTCGCTTGACATAATCCGGCCACGCCCCACCGTAGTGCACTTCCTGACCTAAATAAAAATTTCTTCTGGGAATCTCGTAAACAACCGTTTTTGGCTGATAACTTTTGGCTGATAACTTTTGGCTGATAACTTTCCGAACTTCTTTTTTTAACTCCGGGGTGATACGCTCGTCGGCATCCAAATACAGCAACCAATGGCCACGGGCTTTTTCCAGACCCAAATTGCGCAGTTGAGAAAACGCCGGCTTGGGAGTCGGCATGGCCAAAACTCGTGCGCCGTGTCGGCGAGCGAATTCGACAGTCTGGTCAGTTGAACCGTTGTCCACCAAAATTAGCTCATCCGCCCAAGCGGCGGATTGTAAGCAGTCCCCAATCATTGCGGCTTCATTTTTAGCAATGATAATTACTGAAATTATTATTTTTTTCATTATGTCGTATTTCTCCTCGGAGGTGAGCGAATGCCCTTCTGCGAGGTGGCATACCTTAGTACAAAAT
>PFEM01000002.1:0-5618 GCA_002793635.1 Candidatus Shapirobacteria bacterium CG10_big_fil_rev_8_21_14_0_10_48_15 | reverse complement strand
ACAAAATATCAATTAACAAAATCGTGAGCGTCAACCACGAGCCGCCCAAAAAAAAGCCGGCCAGAAGATCACTGGGATAATGAACCTGCAAAAGTAATCGGCTTAAGGCAATCAAAACGACCAAAACACCCAAAAAGCTGCCTACCAAAAAAAACCTCTTTAAAGACATCGGCACAAACCGCCAAGACAAATAAGCCAGCAAGCCGTAAAGATAAAAAGAAAACGTGGCATGCCCGGAGGGAAACGCAAAGCAATCATTGCCTGGCAAACAGCCAGAAGGCCGCAGACGACCAAAAACAATTTTCAGCAAAAACACCAAGGCTGCGCTGCCGGCCAAGCTAAACAGCGCCGCACTGGCCGCCCGCCGCCGGTGATGCATCACCAAAACAATCACCAAAATAACCAAGGCCAGGGTGGTAAAAGATTTGCCTCCCAAATAAGTAACTAGCGAAAAAAAATTGATCAAGCCGGGCGTTTTGATCTGCAAAATCCAGCCAATGATTGCTTGATCAAAAAATTTTACTGCTAAAGAATTGGTTTTCTGCCAAAGCCAAAAAACGGAAAATAAGAAGCCAAAAACAGTCGCCAACAGCAACAGCAAGCGAAAACGCGAATAATGGCGAATCCGCTGATCCAAATCTTGCTTTTCCAACCGCAGCCAAATTTTAAGTTTCATTTCAAGCAAACAATTTTTGCCACAAAGAGGGGCCTAAAATCAGCGCTCCCAGCAGTGCCAAGCCAAAAGAAGCCACCAACATCATGCCGGCCGACACGTCCTTGGCAATTTTTGCCTGAGGATGATAATCTCTGGTAATCAGGTCAACGGTCGCCTCAAAAGCCGTGTTGCCCATCTCCACCACCAGCCCCAAAACAATCGACAGGACCAAAAACAGAAAACGGCCATTGTCAATTTTCAGCCAAACGCCCAAGGAGATGACGAGGATAGAAAAAATCAAGTGAACTTTAAAGTTGCGCTGGGTGCGCAAAGCATAATTTAAGCCCGCAAAGGCGTTTTTAAAAGTGGCTTGCCAACTGGTATCTTTAGTCATGCCAACTCCCCTGATTGAATTTTTTTAAATAAAAATCCCTCACCCCCGCTTTTTGCCACGGTCGACCGGTAATTAATAGTCTAGCACTTTCCTTAATCAAGCCCAACTTGGCCCGCCAAGGAGCGTAAGCCAAACCGAATAAAAGCCGATTGCGGGTAATAAAGTAATCATGCAGGCCCCCCCCTACTTGGCTGGAAGAGGCGTTGTAATGCCAAATTTCAGCTTGGGGCTGATAAATAATTTTAAAGCCGGCTTTTTTAACCCGCTGGCAAAATTCCACGTCTTCCAAATACAAAAAATAGCGCTGGTCCAAAAGGCCGACTTGATCCAGAACCTCTCTTTTGGTCAGCAGGCAGCAACCGGAAGCAAAATCCGTGGCCATCTGGCGGTCATACTGACCATGATCAACTTCATCAACTCCCCGATGTGAACACAAAACATTGGCCCAATCAATCTGGCCGCCAGCGTACCAAAAAACTTTGCCTTGTTCACTGGGTTTATATTCTGTCTGGTGATACTCATAGCCAGGGGCAAAATAAATCTTGGGCGCCACAATCCCAGCTTGATTATTTTGCGCCGCGGCTAACATTTTGATCAAAAAATCAGGCGCCACCGTGGTGTCATTGTTTAACAACAAAATGTAATCTGCTCCTTGTTTTTGCGCCTCCCTGATCCCCACATTGTTGCCGGCCGCAAAACCCAAGTTTTTTTTATCATTATCAATCACGACTGTTTTTAATTTAAAATTCTTTTTTTGAACTTTTTGGAGACTGGTTAAACACTGACGCGTTAACGCTTTATCTCGATAGTGAAGAATGACCGCAAAAACTTTTTTCATCGGCTTATTGAAAGAGGATTTTCAAGCGGGCTTGGTCCAAAATTGCCTCGTAGCCCATGGTAGATTTCATTTTTATCCGATAAAGGCTTCTCCCCGGACTCAAAACAACCGGCGCTGACTCTTCTCTTTTTGATTGCGAACCCTCTACCGAAACCTCGCTGAACCAAACATCGTGTTTAGCCATCACATCATAAAGCTTAGCGTAAACACGACCGTTTCCGGTCGGAATACGCAAGGAAGCTTCAAGAATAACCGATTTAACCCCCGAAAAATTAGCCAAATTAATCACTGCTTCCGCGCCGGTAATTTCTTCCCAATCCTGACTGGCAGCGGAACCTTGCCCTAGGGGAATATAAATCTCTTTAATTTGCCCACAAGTGGCCGTGCAACCGGCTACCTGACCTTCTGCAGGCTTGCTTTTAGACTGATTACTAGCCGCCAGCCCCAGCCCACAAAAAATCACCAAACTCGCCAAGCCAGCCGCCATGACTGCCAAAAAATTTTTTTCTTTAGACACCGATCAGCCTCCTTTCAAACTGATGAATGATTTTTTTTAAATAATTATCAGTTTGATCGATTTTACTCGTTAAAAACCAATAACGCCATTCTCCGGCTAAATTATTTTTTGTTTTTGCTAGCTTGTCTAAATCTAGCGCCGCTTCGGGAAACTTTTTTGCTTCCCAAATTTTGGCAAAAGTCACCAGGCTGGAAAAAGCCTGCAACAAGCTCAACACCAAGCCGTGCAAGCCATCTTGGTAACCTTTCTGCTGAAAAAAGCGGCGTAAAAATTCTTGTGCCGGCCAAATCACTGCCTCGATCCAATGAATTTCCCTGCCTGTTTTCAAAAAAACATTTTTGTCATTATCGGTGTAATGATTCAGCCGATTAATAAACTGGGTCACTGTTTGATAATTTTGGTGAATAAGGGGATTTTTAAGCTCACCCGCTTCGCCTTTCAGCTCCGGCTGCTCGTGAACGCTTTGGCAAGGCAATTTGGCGCTGCCATTTTTAAACAACCGCAGCTGCCGGTCCGGCCACCAGCCAGTATGCTTGAGCCACTTCCCAAAAATAATATTTTTCCGCGGCAGCCAATAACCGGCGCAACTTCTCGGAGGAGGCCTTCGACCACCAGCCGAGGAGTTGTTAAGCCCCAGTTCCTCTTGCGAGGTGGCGCTTGACGCCTCCTCCAGGGTGGAACAGGAACCAATTACTGCCAAGATTTCTTTTTTAAGCTCCGGACTGACTCTTTCGTCAGCGTCCAAATACAAAATCCACTCACCGGTGGCTTTTTCAATCGCCAGCTGTTTGTTTTGGTGAAACATGAGGAGATTGGGCTTGACAAAAACTTTTGCCCCCGCCTTTTTGGCCAAGGCTACCGTTTGATCTCGGCTGAAGCCGTCAACAACGATAATTTCGTCTGCCAAACCCTGAACTGTTTTCAAGCAAGCCCCAATATTTGCCTCTTCGTTATAAGTGGCCAGAATCACCGAAAGCTTAGCCATTTCTTTATTTTAACACACCCCATTAATTGTTATAATAACCCCATCATGAAAGTTGATGTCGTTTTAGTCAATACCCGTCAAGAAAACTTTCAGCAAGGGATTTTTAGCTTGGGCAATTCCCGGAAAAATCAGCCTTTGGATTTGGCCTTGGCCGCAGCGGTTTTGGAAAAACAAGGCCTGAAGGCGAAAATCATCGACGCCAACCTGCTTCGCTTTTCTCATCAAAAAGTAGCCGCCATGATTTTGAAAGAGCAACCAAAAATAGTGATTATTAACACGGCCGCGATCGATCGCTGGGAGTGCCCTTTGCCCACCATTGCTCAACCAAGTTTGCTGGCAAAAACGATTAAAGAAAAATTTCCGCAAGTCCGCTTGATAGCCATCGGGCCCCATGGCACGGTGGCGCCAAAATGGGTCTTGAAAAAATGCCCGGCAATTGATGTACTTGTCCGCGGCGAACCGGCGATCACTCTCCAAAAAATAATCAAAAAGCAACCTTTGCCAAAAATTTTGGGGATCAGTTTTCGCCACCATGGCCAAATAATCAGCAACCCTTCTCGTCCTTACCTTGGCAATCTCGATTCTTTGCCTTTGCCGGCCTACCATCTGCTGCCGATGAAACTTTACGGTCCTTTAAGCGATCACTTCAACGGTGAAAAGTTTACCGGCCAAACCCACCCTTTTTCAATCATTCTTACCAGCCGCGGTTGCCCGGGTCGCTGTACTTTTTGTTTTAAAAAGATGTATCAAGATAACAAGACCTACCGCTTTCGCAGCCCTAAAAGTGTTGTTGACGAAATTGAATTTTTGGTTAAAAAATATTCTGTCCGCGCGATTTATATCCAAGACTTGAGTTTTTGCGTTATCCCGGAAAGAGTGATGAGCATTTGTCGGGAAATTGGCAGACGCAAACTAAATTTTTCCTGGGGATGTGAAGCTCGCTTTGATAGCATCAGTCCCCCTCTTTTACGGGCAATGAAAAAGGCTGGCTGCAGCTTCATCAATTTCGGGTTGGAAAGTGGCTCGGAAAAAATCATTTTTCAATGCCAAAAAAATATTAAAATTGAGGTTATCAAAAAAGCCATTGCCGACTGCCAAAAAGTAAACATTGCCGTGGGCTGTTTTAAACTGCTGGGCTTACCGGGAGAAACAAGAGGGACTTTTAAGGAAACTTTAGCATTTTTGCTTAAAAATAAAATCGCCATTCCCTATCCTTTCCCTTTAAATTTACCGTTACCTTATCCGGGCACGCCACTTCACCAGCAGGCCGAAAAACAATTTAGAACAAAAATTACTTGGAAAAATGCCCCTCAATTTGCCGGTCGGGTCGGCACAAATTTTTTTGATCAGGTGACTGTTGAGGAAATCCAAAGACTCACCTACCAATACCAGTTAAAACAAAACGGCAAAAATAAAGACAAACATTTTTACCGCCTTCTGATGAAAGAAAAAATCGCTAAATTGAAATCTTTCCCCAAAAAACTTTTGATCTCCTTAGGCAAACGTTCTTTTTCCAAAAGATAAAAAATTACGGTGTAAACAAGTGCGCCAAAACCGACTACCAACAACAACTGGAAAAAACTTGCCACCCAAAAGCGGCCTAAAAGATAGACACTAATTCCCATCACTAACGATGCCCAAAAGGCACTCCTGATATTTTCAAAAAAATTAATTTTTACCTCTTGGAAGCATTTTTTAATTGACCAAAGCGAAACGAAACCGGTCAAAAAGGAAGCAAGTGCCGCACCGTTAAAACCCCATTTAAGGGTCAAAACGGGCGTTAACAGCCAAGTAGTCACGGTGATCATCGTCATAAACTTCAACACCACTTTTATTTTGCCAATGGCACTTAAAGTGTTGGTCGCCACCGAGTTAAAAACCGCCCACAAAAGAGTGGCGGAAATAAAATAAACGGCCGGAACGGCCGGCAACCACTTCGGACCGCCATAAAGATAAAAGATCAACGGCCGCACCAAAACACAAACTCCGGTAATCAAGGGAAACATCAGAAAAGAAAGGAAAAAGTAAGTTTTGCTTAAGGCCTTGGCCAAAATCTCTCGGTCATGCTGAAGCCGAGAATAAACCGGAAAACTGATTCGGATCACGCTGTCCATAATTTTCCTTGGCTGATAAGCCAGGGCCCTCGCCCAATTTAAATAACCGAAGGCTTCCGGAGAGCGCAGGATCAGCGCCACCACGTTGTCCATCAGGTTATCTTTGAACCAAGCC
>PFEM01000010.1:14492-23879 GCA_002793635.1 Candidatus Shapirobacteria bacterium CG10_big_fil_rev_8_21_14_0_10_48_15 | reverse complement strand
GTAAGTACCTCGACCCCCGAGTTTAATTTTTTTGACCCTGCCTTGACAACCGAAGCATTGTTTGCCTTCGCGATTGTAGACCAAAAAATGCTGCTGATAATGACCCTTATGGCCCAAAGCATCCAAATAATACTGATCAGAAGCACCACGGTCTTTGATACCGGCCCGCAAGACTTTTTCGATCGCTGCCAAGAGGCTTTTTACCTCCTCACCAGCCAGCTTATTGGCTGGCCGGCGGGGGTCAAGACGGGCCAAAAACAGCGCGTCGCAGGCATAAATATTGCCCACGCCGGCAATCTTTTTCTGGTCCATAATAACGATTTTGACGGCCTGACCAGTAGTGCTAAGAATTTTTTTCAAATTAGCTAAGGTAAGGTCAGCCAGCGGCTCCGGCCCAAATTCTTGAAGAATTTTTTCCCGCTCTTGTTTGCTTATCAACCTAACCCAGCCAAATTTGCGCAAATCGGCCAAACGCAGTTGCTTACCGCCTGACAGATCAAGCGTCACCCGCTGCCAATCGTCCGGAGGATCATCTTGATTGCGCACCAGCAACCGGCCGGTCATTTTCAAATGGATCGCCAAAATCCAACTGTTATTTAAGAAAATCTGCAGCAACTTCGCTCGTCGGGCAACTTTGGTAATTTTTGTACCCGTGATCGTTTTCTTGACTGCTTCTAAGGAAGGCTTAACTTGCTTGGCGCTGGTGGTGCTAATATTGAGGATTTTTTTGCCCACCACTAATCGTTGCAAATCATTTTTGATTGTTTCGACTTCCGGTAATTCAGGCATGCTCTCCAGGCAATAGGGGCAATAGGTATATTTTAACCCAAAACCAGCTTGGATACCAGTTGCCCTATTTTTTGCTGAAATTTTTGCTTGCTAAACTTCTCGGCTTGGCGACGGCAATCTTGCGAGCGGTATTTGCCCGACTGAAAACTTTTTAGCGTTGGCGCCAAACAGCTTACCGTCAATTCGTCAAAGAATACCCCGGTCTTGCCCTCGACCACCGTTTCCAGGTACCCGCCGCCGCGGTAAGCCACCACCGGCCGGCCAACCGCCATCGCCTCCACCGGCGTGATGCCAAAATCTTCGTCTTTGGCGGCCACAACAAAAGCCCGGCAGCCGGCCATCAAACCAAACTTGTCTTGCTCGCTAATTCTTCCCAAAAATTCAATCGTCGACCCGGCTAAACGCCGCAGATTCCCCTCCTGCGAACCGCTACCGTAAATTTTTAGCGGTAATTTCAACTGGTTGCAAGCTTTGACAATCAGACCAAAATTCTTGGCTGCCTCTAGCCGGCCGCCGGTCAAAAAATATTCCCGCTTGCCCCGCGAAGCCTTGGCGAAGTGGGATGGTATTTCTATTGGTGGATTTATAACTACACTTTCCCTCCGGTAAAACTTCTTAATTCTGGCTTGTACCTCCCGACTGTTGGCCACAAATTGAGTCACTTTTTGCGCCTGGCGCCAGTCATACTGCCGCATCAAATGATTGACGACCAAGGCATAGAGCCTGATATACCAGTGTTTTTGCCAATTACGGGCAGTCTCATAGCCGTAAAGATAGCGCGGCGGGGTGTGGCAGTAGCAAACTTCTTTGGTTTTGGCCGAAGTAAAACCCTTGGTAATCGCCCAACTAGCCGAGCTGATCACCAAATCATCATCGCTAAAATCAAAACTCCGCCAAATTAAGGGAATTAAAAAGCGCAACGGGCTGATGATCTTGGCGGCAAAGGGCAACTTACCAAACCAGCTTGGGATAATTTTGGCTTTGGCAAACTTTTGCTTCAGTAGCGGCTCTTGGTCCACTCGAGAAAAAAGCGTGTAGATCGGCGCTTCGGGATAAAGCTCGTGCAGGGCCGCCAGCACCTGCTCGGCTCCGCCGCAACTGGCTAGATAATCATGAACTAGGGCAATCTTCATAGCAATTCCATTTGCTGATCTTTTTTGGTTATTGTGGCTTGACTCACCCCCGGCAATTTGGCCAGCAAACTCCGAAATTGCAGCTCTTCAAACAACTGTCGTGCCTTTTCCTGATCATAATCGTGAACACGGGCCGCTACCAAATCCAATTTGGCCGGTGCTTGGGTATCAATTTTGGCTAACTTTCTTGACAGCCAAGCACTTTCTTGGCCTTCCCTGAGTTTTTTCGCCACCACCGGTCGGATTTTGTCCAGATGCCGATAGACATTATTTAATGTTTGGTATTTTTGCAAAAGACTGACTGCTGTTTTGGGCCCAACCCCCGGCACGCCGGGATAATTGTCGGAACTATCACCCACCAAAGCCTTGTAATCCACCACTTGAGCCGGCTTGACTCCCAAAAGTTGGTTGTCAACCAAACCCCGTTCGGGAAAATAAAGCTTGGTTTGACCAGCGGCCAGCTGCATCATATCCCGGTCACCGGTGATAATCACCGTCGCCACGCCTGCTGTTTCCGCCTGCCTGGCCAGACTGCCGATGACGTCATCCGCTTCGAAACCAGGCGCCGTAAAAATCGGGATGCCCAAAGTCTCCACCACTTGCTTCACTCGGTTAACTTGGTCGGCCAGTTCCCTGTCCATTGCCGGCCGCTTGTACTGGTAAGCGACATAAAGCCGGTGGCGAAAGTTGGGTTGGGGTAAATCAAAAGCCACGGCCAGGTAATCCGGCTTTAATTCTTCAATCACCCCCAAAAGCATTCGGGTAAAGCCGTAAACGGCGTTGACGATCTCGCCCTGGCGGGTTCTTAAAGTATTGGGGAAAGCATGATAAGCACGGTACAAAAGTGAATGCCCGTCAACCAGCAAAAATTTTTTCACTTTGACTTCATCAATGCTGCAAACTCTTCACCGTCCAGCGTTTCTTGCTTGATTAGTTTGTCGGCGACCAGCGCTAATTGGCGTTGATTTTTTTTCAAAATCTCCTTGGCCTGTTTGTAGGCTTCGTCAATGATCCGCTTAATTTCCGTATCAATTTTGGCCTGCATGGTCGGACTGTTTTCGGTCGGCTGGCTAAAGGCAAAACCATAACCGCTGTCTTCTACCTGCGGGGACAAATAAATCGGCCCGAGCTTGCTCATGCCAAAATCCATGACCATGCTGCGGGCAACCTGGGTGGCCTTATCAATATCCGAAGCCGCCCCGGTCGTGAATTCTTTAAAAATCAGCTCTTCGGCCGCGCGACCGCCCAAAAGGGAAGCCACTGTTTCCAACAAGTGAGACTGGGTTTCGTTATAGCGATCACGCCGCGGCGGCACCATCGTGAAGCCCATCGCCATACCGCGAGAAACAATGGAAATGCGGTGCACCGGATCCATTTGGGGGAGACTGTAAGTGACCACCGCGTGACCGGCTTCGTGATAAGCCGTCATCCGGCGCTCCTCCTCGGTTTGCAGTCGTTTTTTCTCCGGGCCAAGTTTGACTTTGGTGGCGGCCTCTTCAATATCCTCCATATTGATGACCAAACGGCTGTTACGCGCCGCCAAAATTGCGGCTTCATTCAGCATATTTTCCAAATCAGCGCCGGAAAAACCGACCGTCCGCCGGGCAACCTTGCCCCAATCCAAATTCTTAACAAAGGGTTTACCGCGAGCATGAATCGCCAAAATTTCCTGGCGGTCATCTAGATCCGGCATATCCAACGTAATCCGGCGGTCAAAGCGGCCCGGCCGCAGCAGCGCCGGATCCAGCAAATCACCGCGGTTGGTTGCGGCCAGCACCATAACGTTATCGTTGGGTGTGAACCCATCCATCTCCACCAAAATCTGATTCAAAGTCTGCTCCTGCTCTCCATGCCCGCCGGCAAAAGCGCCACCGCGGTGACGGCCAATGCTTTCCACCTCATCAATGAAAATAATGGAGGGAGCGGCTTTTTTGGCATTATCGAACAAGTCTCTGACACGGCTGGCGCCGACCCCCACCAGCATTTCCATAAACTCGGATCCCGCCATGGAGAAAAAAGCCACCCCGGCTTCCCCCGCCACTGCCTTGGCCAATAAAGTTTTTCCTGTTCCGCTCGGACCGATCAGCAGTACCCCCTTGGGCGTTCTCGCCCCCAAGCGGTGGTATTTGGTTGGATTTTTCAAAAAGTCCACAATTTCCTCCAGCTCTTTTTTGGCCTCGCTGACCCCGGCCACGTCGTTAAAAGTGATGTTCTGCCTGCCTTTAGCAAACAGCTTGGCCCGAGAACGGCCAAAAGAAAAAATTGAATCTTGGGCTCCCCGAGCTTGTTTAAAAATAAAAAAGAGAAACGCCGCCATTAGCCCGATCGGCAAAACCGTCGCCAAGATATCCAGCCAAACTTTGGACAAAGAAGTGTCTTTAATCACTACTTCTGCCTTGGCGGCGTCAATCCCCGCTGATTCCAGCACTTTGTTAAAACTGTCCTGGCCTTCCTTGCGGGAAACTGCCTGCCGGCCGTCCTGGTAAGTGAGATTGAGTTTGTTATCCTCGACTTTGACCTGTTTAATCTTGCCCTCTTGAATGTCCGTTAAAACTTGGGAAAGCGGCACCTCGTCCTGCTGGTCAAGCTGTGAGGTAAAAGAAAAGACCACCGAAAGGGCAATCCAGGCCACCAACAACCACAACAGCAAATTTTTCAAACTAAACTTGACTTTAAATTCAAACTTCTTCAAAGACTTTTTTTTAACCGGTGGTTTCATGAAGCTGATCTTATCATATTTCTGAACCTAAACCAATCCCATTGCCCGCCGCACTTGGTCAAGAGTTTGCCGAGCAATTTGGGAGCAATACTGCTTACCCTCTTCCAAAATCTCCGCCACTAATTTCGGCTTTTCCTCAAATTTTTTTCTTCTTATTTGAATCGGCTGCAGCTCTTGGTAAATAGCCTCCGCCAACCTTTCTTTCAGTTCACCGTATCGAATTCCGTTCCCAGCATATTGTCCTTCTAATTTCTTTCTTGCTTCTTTTCCCTCAAAAAGTTCTACTAAAGCAAGCAAATTTGCTACTCCCCCCATAACTGGTACTTTTTCTCCTCTGCCAGTATCTGTTGGTGCCCCAGCCAGCCTTGCTTTAATCGTCTGCAGATTATCGGTCAGCAAAATATAACTGCCTTCAGCTGACTTGCTCATTTTCCCCTCACTTTTTAGCGAAGGCACGTAAGCGCCCGGAGTTAAGTAAGCTTGCGGTTCAGGAAAAACTTGCCCAAACATGGAATTAAATTTTCTGGCAATTTCCCGCGTCACTTCAATGTGCGGGACTTGGTCTTTTCCAACTGGCACAACTTCTGCCTTATAAAGCAAAATGTCCGCCGCCATCAAAATTGGATAATAAAATAGGCCCACGTTGACGTAATCCGGATTTTCTTTCTTTTTGTCCTTATAGGTGGGCAATTGTTCCATTCGGGAAACCGGAAAAATCGTCGCCAAAAGATAAGCCAGCTGGACATGCTCGGGTACCTGAGATTGGACCATCAAATGACACTTTTTGGGATCGAGCCCGACCGATAAATAATCCAAAGCTACTTCCCGAATTTGCTTTTGATAAGTTTTGGGGTCATAAGGCGTGGTGATGCCATGCAGATCAACAATTGAATAGATGCAATCCAGATCTTGCCTTTCTTGAAGGGCCAAATAACCCTTAAGACCGCCCAGATAGTTGCCTAAATGCAGCCGCCCCGTTGGTCGGGAACCGGAAAAAACTCGTTTCTTCATGATCATATTTTAACCGAATGTTACAATTATTGCCAGAAACAATTTCTAATTTTGAATTTTTAATTTTAAATCCATTTTAAATTTCTTAATTGTTTAAAAATTATTTCATTGAAAATTCAATGAAAATTGAAAATTAAAGCGAAGCGTAAGCATTTTATCCGCAAGCAAGAAAATTTCGTTTGTGATGTCTGCGGGACTCAAGTTACCGGCACGGGTTATACCAATCATTGCCCGAACTGTTTGTGGAGCAAGCATCTTGACGAACAGGTCCCCGGTGACCGGGCTGCCGCCTGCCATGGGTTGATGGAGCCGATCGGCGTCGAACTCCAAAAAAACCAGTATTACATCGTTCACCGCTGCCAATCCTGCCACAAAATCACCCGCACCCGCACTAATTCACAGGATAGCTTCGAAAAGCTTTTGAAAATAAACAAACAATCCTACTGAGCTCCCGCCAACCCTTCAATCCAGCCGTGAATTTTTCTCAAAAAGTCGGTACTTTTTCGCACTCTAATCCTCAAAACCCCAAAATAATCATTGGGATTTTCGTAAATTTTTTTCCACTTAACTCTTTGATAAAAAGGTTTGCGAAATTCATCTACTGGAACTTCGGTTATTTTTGACCAATAATTTTCAATCTCCCTGATACGATGCCTGTGACTAATATTAACTGTTACTCGCAAAATTAAATCCTGTGGCTTGCATCCGCAGCTTTCATAAAGCCATCTGAAGAAAGTTTTAACCATCTCCGGGTCAGAGCTGCCAAAGCCTACCTGATTATCTTTTTTATAGCCTTCGGCCCAATAAAGTGCCACTCCAACTAAAAATAATTCTCTTTTCGATAATTCTCCTATTTCTCTAATCCCCTGTTTCTTTAATCTGTTGGTTTTTTTGATCCTCTTCTTTTGCTGCCTTAAAGTATATTTTAGACGTCTTCCATAATTTGGATCGTGGGCTCTTCTTTCCAATTTTTTAACTTGGTCCTTTTTTAACCTGATATCGCGACACCAATTGCTGGCTGAACTAGAAGAAACTTTCAGCTTTTTAGCAATTACCTTAATACTCTCCCCTTCCCTTCTTAATTGTCTTGCTTTTAATTTTTCCTGGGATTTAGCCACAAGTTTAGGTTATATTATAACATAAGCGCTGGTTCGATAAAATTGACAGCAAACACAAAAGCCGTTATAATTAATTTGTTTAAAATTAGCTCGTCTTTTTAAGACGCGCGGGGTAGTGTACGGCTGCACGTAAGGCTCAAAATGGGCCCTCCGGCGGGCAACTGCCGCGAGTGCACTCGGCTGTATCGGTGAAATCCTGAGCCATAAGCAAGCTTGAGCCCAGGACAATACCGAGGGAACCCCTCCAAACCGGAGGGGACTCCGTAGAGACTACACGCCGGGCCCCCACTAAATGGTGGGGTGAAGATATAGTCCGACACTCCAAGTAATTGGAGTCAACAGTTGCATAATCTTGCAGACCAGGTTCAACTCCTGGCCCCGCAACCCAAAAACAAGCTCTTCGAAAGCTTGTTTAGTTACAAGTTATTAGTTGCCAGTCAAAAGTTTTTTAGGCGGTGTAGCTCAGCGGTAGAGCAGTGTCTTCATAAGGCAAAGGCCACAGGTTCGAATCCTGTCACCGCTACCAAAAACTGTTTAGAAAAACAATTCCCACCACTGCTTCCAGATGGGCGTTTTTTGGAAAGAGTCCGTTTGCTTTGTGATCTTACCGAGATCGTCAGGCAAAATCACCACACTCTCCCCTTCCTTAGCCATATTCAGCTTGTTGCGTGCCTGCTCCTCGGCAAACTCCTCCGAAGTATAGTAATCTTTCTGGGCCATTAACTCCTTGTTTTCTTGCCGGGCCTGATCCAAAGCTGCCTGGGCCAAGCGTACCTGATCGCGGACTTTAACCAACCGCAAAATATCCCGCGAAAGATTAACCATCAGGCTAATACCCACCAAAATAATTAACCATTGAACCCAACGACGCCGCATTGTTTAAATTTTGACAATCCTCCTCTTTTTTGCTATTATGGGACGATTATGAATCCAGTAAATTTTGAGCTGGCTGGCAGTCAAAAGAAGTTTGTTACTTTTTTGGAAAAAACCGGCAAAGCCCACGCGACTATTTTAGCATATGGCAAAGACACCGCTCAGCTGGTGCAATTTTTGGCGGAAAAAAAAATCACCCAACCCACTTCAGTCACGGTCGACATGGTCGAAGAATTCAAAAAATATCTTTTTGATCTTGGGTATATTCCCAAAACCGTCTCCCGCAAGCTTAATTCGATCAAAACTTTTTTCCGTTTCTTGGAAGAAACCAAAACCATCAAAACTAACCCGACGCTTGCGGTCACCCACCCCAAATACGTCAACAAGCCCCCGCGGATTTTAGCAGAAACCGAGTATCGCGCTCTGCGTGACGCCGCCCGCCAAGATCCACGGGCCGCCGCCATTATCGAGTTGCTGCTGCAAACTGGCATGCGCATCAGTGAACTGGCTCGTTTGGAATTGGAAGACGTCAAAGACACCCACCTGATTATTAGGCCTTTTGAGTCTCATTCGCAAAGAATGGTTTCCCTCAACAATGCGGCCAAACGGGCTTTGGAAAGCTACCTCAACCACCGGTCCCAAACCAAAAATAACCATATTTTTATCACCAAAACTGGTAAGCCGCTTTTGGTGCGCAATATTCGCGCTTCGGTCAACCGCTATTTTCAAATTGCCAAAGTCAGCAACGCCAAAGTCAACGACCTACGCCACACTTTTATTACCCACCAGCTGGAAAACGGAGCCTCCGTGGTGCTGTTGCAAAAACTGGTCGGCCACAAACGTCTTTCCACCACCGAAAAATACCTGGACTTGATCAAAAATAAAGCCACCCCGGCCCTCAAGCTAGAAGAACTGTAAACTTTGGTGGATCCGGAAGGAATCGAACCTTCGTATGTACTTTATAAGAGTACCGCTCTAACCGTTGAGCTACGGATCCAGCCCTAATTTTAACAAAAACGGGCTTTACAAGCGAGCTCGCTGCGTAATTTCGGCCTCCACGATCCTTTGCTCCTGGCCATATTTGAGGCGTGACAGCTGTTTGATCATCGCCGCCACTTTGGGGTTTTTCAGCTTCTCTTGAACCGCCATGTCTTTGGCCAAATCCATGGAAAAAGGCGGCACCGGTTCGCTGTTGACAATCGTTTTGATATAAACATTGAAGCGCTCAATATTGATCAGGTCGTCTTCACCGAAAGTCGGTGCAAACCAATGCTGGAGGAAATTGGCGTCGGTCACCCCAATGTTAAAGGAAATAAGGGAGCCCACGTTGCCAAAAACCGCATTTTTGATCTCCTCATCCACCTGACCGATAAATTGATTAGCAACCGTCAGGTTAAGATGATATTTTCTGGCTTCGGAAAGAATTTGGGCAAAATCCGGGGTGGCAAAGTTTTGAAATTCGTCCACATAAAGATAAAAATCCCGCCGCTGCTCTTCAGGCACATCTGCCCGGGACATGGCCGCAATCAAAATTTTGGGCACCAGCACCAAACCCAAAAAGCTGGAATTTTCCTCACCGATCTTTCCCTTGGCCAGATTAATAATCAAAATCTTGCCTTCATCCATCACCTGGCGAAAATCAAAAGCCGACTGGCTCTGACCGATGATATTGCGCATCATTTTGTTGGTCACAAACCGGCCAAATTTGGAGACAATGTAATCCAGCACTTCCGATTTGTGAAAG
>PFEM01000010.1:0-14410 GCA_002793635.1 Candidatus Shapirobacteria bacterium CG10_big_fil_rev_8_21_14_0_10_48_15 | reverse complement strand
TGGCGTCCGTCAAACAGCGGACCACTTCTACAAAAGTGCTGCCCGGCTCGGACATCACGGTCAGCATGGCGTTACGAATGGCGTGTTCAAACCGCGGCCCAATAATACCGGTTTTGTAAGGGTCATAAAGCTTGTACATTAAATTGATGATCGCCGTGGTGACAAAATGCTGCTGCTCTTCGGTGTGTGCTTCCAGCAAGTTAAGACCCATCGGTCGCTCGGTGTCCGAAGGGTCAAAATAAATCACGTCCTCGGCCCGCTGGGGCGGGATATAATTGAGCAAGTCTTCGGCCAAATCGTGAGGGTCAATCAAGCACACTCCCTTGCCGGCATTGATATCCTGCAAAATCAAATCCCTCATTAACTCGGTTTTGCCCGTTCCGGTCTTGCCAATAATGTAAACGTGCCGCCGCCGGTCTTTTTCGCTCAAAAAAACTTGGCGTGTCACTCCCCGATAGGTACTCTTGCCCAAAAAAAGCCCCTCCTTGGGAATTCCCGCCGGTGCCGGCGCGCGTTTGGAATAAATCCAGTGCAAGTGCGGCACCTCCACCTGCTTGTTGGGCAGATGAAAGACCGTTGCCAATTCTTCAGAATTAAGGATAATCGGATTGCTAAAAAAAGACCACAAAGGCCGGTAGCGATAAAGAAAATCAATCATAAAAAGCCTGTTCAAACGAATCTTTTTGGTCTTAAAGCCATTGAGGTTAGAATTAAATTGAGCAAAAGCACCCTTAATGTTGGTTAAATGGGACTTGGCGCTTGCGGTCGTCGCTGACGAGACGACCATCCTGACATTGACGTTAAAGCCCGGTTTGTTGCATTTGTTATCAATTGCTTCCAAATCTTGAGCGTTGACTTTAAACTTCGCTTTTTCCGGATCGCTCTCCGCTTTTTTGGTGGCGCTAATATAGCTGTGACCGCTGGTTCGCCAACGGTCATCCGCCGGGGCCACCAAAAGCTGGATCGCTGCCCCCTCATCAGGCCCCATCTTCGACAAAGCCGCAGTCAGTAAAGCCAGGGGGTCAGTCGGCAAATCTTTGTAAGGCTTAATCGGTTCATAAGCGGCCCCGCGAAATTGAAACTCGCCAAAAGCCACCTTGCCATTTTTGGAAAAAATATTGTATTCCTCCACTTCGATGATTTCCGCATCCGGATACGCCCCGTGAAGCTGCTTTTCGGCAAAGTCACGCAAGTCGCGTGATACCGCCAAATAAAAACGGATGTCTTCGTGGCGGGCCACAATCTCAAAAGATAAATGCGGCTGGGGATGCAAAAACTTCGGCCAACCACCTTTTTTCATCGCGGCAAAGCCGGCAAACATCTGCTCGGCGGCATCAATCTTAATCTCGTTGCCAAACGGCGCCGCAATCTGCAGCAGGACATAATTTAAAGACTGTTCTTCCCTTTGCCGATTTTTCCACCAGACAAAAAATAGGTAGCCCAAAAAGCCCAGGCAAAGCAAAGCCACAGCCACCAGAGCGGTCAACAACAGCCAGTACTGCAGAGTATTAATAAGATTGTCTACTGAGTCCATCTTTAAAAAGATTATAAATAAGTACCAATATCAAATAAATACCAATGAATTTTATTTGCTTATTTTTCATTCTTCATTGATTGGTATTATTGGTACTGATTGGTAATTATTTTATAGACGAATTTCCCCGCTGTCTTTTTGATTAATCGCCTGGCCCATTCGGCCAGCCAGCGAAAAGAGCTGGTCACTTTGGCCTTGAGACCAAGGGCCATTTGCTGACTATCTAAGGGAAGGCTGATGGCGATTTGGGCCGGCATGGTCGGGCTGACCAAGGGCGCGCCGCCGTCATCCGTCACCGGCTGGGTCAGCTGGATTTCCTCACCGGTTTCGACTTGTTCCAGATAACCCCTGGTTTCCGGGGGAATCTCCGGCTGCGCCGGCCGCTCTTCTACCCAAGGCTGGCCCTCAATCTCTTTTGGTGGCATTAACAAAAAGTATAGCGTGTAGAAGCAGGGCATGCAATGCCCTGGGAGTTAATATGCCCAACCTTGGGAGCTGTATCTTAACTAATATTTTCTCAACTCAATTTGAGAGTAGCAACGCTTGACCGTTTTTAGAAAATCATCCAGTACTGCCGCAGAATACGGTTTGTGGTTGTCAAATTGCGGGTCAAGGCAATGCCCGGGCTGAAAATTCTGCCAATACCAGGTTGGCTTCAGTACTCGTGTCACCTCCGAGGAGCCACTTGCTCGGTTAACTCGATTAACTTGGTTAACTCCGATCAACTTCGCCAGCTGTTGCCCCATCTCTCGCAAGACGGTCTGGTCATGAATCCCCGGCACGACCGTCGTTCTTAGCTCAAAAGGAATCCCTGAATCTAACAACAGCTTCAAGCTCTGCTGCCAAATTTGAAAATCAAAATCCGACCGGCCGACCGCCTCATTCCAGCGACCATCAAGCGGCGCTTTAAAATCCAAAGCCAAGTAGTCCACCAGACTTTTTTTCAAAACTTTTTTTAGCCTGTCGGGCAACGAGCCGTTGGTATCCAGTTTAATGGGATAACCCATTTTTTTTATCGCCAGCAAAAACATTTTTAGGTCATCATGAAGCAAAGGCTCGCCCCCCGTGATTACCACCCCATCCAGCAGCTTTTGCCGCTGTTGCAAAAAGGTCAGCACGGTCCGTTGGGAAATCGTGGGCACCGTCCCCAGCACCAAACTGCGATTGAAGCAAAAAGGGCAAACAAAATTACAGCCCTTGGTAAACACGACCGCGGCGATATGGGCAGGAAAGTCGATCAAGCTGACTTTCTGCAAACCACCAATGCTCATATGCAAAAGATGCTCGTAACTTGATCACTGATACTCGAAAATTGCTCTGATATCAAGTCTTTAGCCTCGAGTATCTTTATATTTTAAACGTTTGCCGATCTTCAAATTCCGATTGTTTGCCCGGATTCCACTGCTGCACGGGCCGAATGTAGCCAACCACGCGCGAAAAAACCTCGGTACTGGCCCCACATTCCGGGCAAACCGGCTGTTCGCCCCGCAAATAGCCGTGGGATTGGCAGACGCTAAAAGTCGGCGACAAAGTGTAGTAAGGCAAATGGTAATTTTCGGCAATTTTTTTGATCAGCAGCTTAGCGTAACCGCCTTGAGGAATCGCCTCTCCCAAAAAGCTGTGGAAAACAGTTCCCCCGGTATATTTGGTTTGGAGTTTATCCTGCAGATTAAGGGCCGCAAAAATATCGTCAGTATAGTTTACCGGCAGTTGAGTCGAGTTGGTGTAATAAGGCTTGGCGCCATTTTTTTGCAGCTGCTCTTCGTTGGCAACGATAATTTTCGGATAGAACTTTTTGTCCAGGCTGGCAAAGCGGTAAGTCGTTCCCTCCGCCGGCGTGGCTTCCAGATTAAATAATTCGTTATCTTCCTTTTGAAACTCTCCCAACCTATCACGCATAAAATCCAGCACCTCGCCGGCAAAAGCTTGGCCTTTGACGGTACCAATGTTCGTTTTTAAAAAATTAAGCAAGCTTTCGTTCATCCCCAAAATACCAATCGTGTTAAAGTGATTCTTCCAATAGCCGCCAAAACGCTGCTTAATCATCGCCAGATAAAAACGAGAATAAGGATAAAGCCCGTGTTCGGAAAGTCGCTCCAAAACCTGTCTTTTGGTCAACAAACTATTGCGGGCGATCTCCATCAACTTGGACAGACGATCAAGGTATTCTTTTTTGTTCTTCGCCAAATAGCCGATTCTGCCTAAATTAATCGTGACCACCCCAATCGAGCCCGTTAAGGGATTGGAACCAAACAAGCCGCCACCGCGCTTCTGCAACTGGCGGTTGTCCAAGCGGAGCCGGCAGCACATGCTTCTGGCGTCTTCCGGCTTCATGTCCGAATTAATAAAATTGGAAAAATAAGGGATGCCGTATTTGGCCGTCATGTCCCAGACCGGCTGCAGCGTGGGGTTGTCCCAGTCAAAATCGCGGGTAATGTTGTAGGTTGGGATCGGGAAAGTAAAGACTCGGCCTTCGGCGTCACCGGCCAGCATCACTTCAGCAAAAGCCTGGTTAATCATCTCCATCTCTTTTCGGAAATCGCCGTATTTTTTGGACGCCGGCTCCCCACCAATAATCGCCGCCTGGTCAGCCAAATTTGGATGCGGCGTCAAATCCAGCGTGATATTAGAAAAGGGGGTTTGGAAACCAACCCGGGTGGGAACGTTCATCCCAAAAACAAACTCCTGCAGGCATTGCTTGACTTCGTTATAAGCCAATTTGTCTGCCCAAACAAAGGGTGCCAGCAAGGTATCAAAGCTGGAAACGGCGTTCGCGCCAGCGCTCTCACCCTGAAGTGTATATAAGAAATTCGCCAATTGGGACAACGCCGTGCGCAGATGCCGGGCGGGTGAACAAGCGATCTTGCCAGCCACGCCGCGAAAACCCTTGACCAGCAGATCATACAAATCCCAGCCGACACAGTAAGGGGCCAAAAGTGATAAATCATGAATGTGCAAATCGCCTGACACATGAGCGTGACGGGCTTCTTTGGGATAAAACTTGTTGAGCCAGTAGGTCTTGGAGATTTCCGAAGCCACATGGTTGTTGAGGCCCTGCAGGGAATAAGCCATGTTGCTGTTTTCTTTAATCCGCCAGTCACTGCCATCAATATAGTTCCCCACCAACTCGTCCGAATCGACCAATGATTTAACGTCGCGAATCTTGTTGTGCAGGTCGCGGTAAAGAATATAGGCTTTGGCCGTGGTGTAGTGGCCGTGGCGCATCAGCACCCGCTCGACGACGTCCTGAACCTGCTCAACCGTGGCAATACGGTGATTGTTAAATCTACTTTCCAAAATCGCCGCCACTTTATCGGAAAGGTATTGAGCCCGCTGCCGATCTTTGCCACCCACCGCCTCCGCGGCTTTCCAAATAGCGCTGGTAATTTTTCTTTGATCAAAAACAACGATCCGGCCATCGCGTTTTTTGATCTTCTTGATGGTCAACTTTGTTACCATAAACCACTTCAAAAACTAAAGTTTAAATCGGCCTGCCCTTAAGAAGTTGCCTTTTAAATTGGCAATTTACTGTGCCACTCCTCAGTTTCCTGGCGCAATTGGCGAATCTGCGCTGCTTCAGCACCAGCCAGATTATGTTCAATCTTCAGCAGGACTTCAGCATGTTTGGCGACCGCTTTGGCCAATCCCGTGGCGGGCTTTTCTTGATTAATCGCCTGTCCCAAAAAGTCTTCAGCAGCAACGGCTGTCTTGACTGCCAGGGCCGTTTTGCCGCTTTCGGCCAACAACCGCGCCGCTTCAATTCTTTTGTCCGCAAAATGCAGTAAGCGCTCGGCTCGTCTCATTGGATCAGTAGTCAAAAAGAGCAATATTTTGTCCCTAATTACTTTAACAGGGTAAAGAAAGTGATCCGGTAAAATTCCCGGATAGGGCAAGTAATAATCCACCGTCTCCGACTCAATTGCCAGTACCTGGTTGGCTGACGAAGGGCAGCTGCTTTCAGCCGACGCCCAAAACAGCGAGGTCATCAGAACACCAAAGGCAAACAATAAAACTCCGGTAATCAGCAATCCCTTCTTCAACATCTTTTGATAGTCATCTTACCCTTTTACTTTTTAGTTTTCAAGGCCTTATCCGTTATCGGAACAGGATAATCGGCCAGGCCCAGAAAAAGTGGAGCAGGATGCTGGAAACCAGGTTGCCGGAACGGGCAAAGACAAAGGCCGAACCAAAGCCAAAAACAAACACAAACAGCAGATAAGCCACCATGGCCAGCGGATTATAACTCAAAACAAAAATGCCGATCGGCAGGTGAGCCAGCGCGAACAAGCCCGCCGAAACCAGGCCCGCCCGCCACTCCCGGTGCCAAATTTCGCTCAAGCGATTGAAAATATAGCCACGAAAAACCACCTCTTCGGTAAAAGCCGTCATCCAAGAAATCAGCAACACTCCCAAAAACTGGCCGAAATTATATTGCAAATTAACCAGATTCACCCCTCGGTATTTCAAAATATTGGTAATCAGACCCTCCAAGGCAAAAATGATGCCCAAGCCAACCCCCCAGTAGATCGCCGGCAACAGGTTTTTTGACGTCAGACCCAAAGAGGCCAGCGATTTCTTTTCCACTTGCGTCACCAACCAAAAAGTCGGCAGCAGCCAGATCACCGGCTTTAAAATCAGCTCGCTTAACCACAAGGGCGGCTCGGGAAAATAACGATAGGTAGACCAGCAGACAAAGATCAAGGAAAATAAGAACAAAACATGCTTGACCGAAAGATTTTCTTGATGAAAGAGTTTCCCAAAAATCATTTGTTAAATTATAATATCACCACTGTGCCCCAAAGGTCAAAAAGAAAGCACGTCTTAATTATCAATAGAGCGGTGTGGCGACTGCCCCAGATTAAATTCCTAGCTTTGGTCTTGCTGGCCGGCGGGCTGCTGGTCTTTTTTTATCTTTTTCAGGGCCTCCCCTCGCCTACCCGATTGAACTCGGATGTTTTCCCTGCTTCCACGCTGATTTTTGACCGGCAGGGCCGGCTGTTGTACGAAATTTACGCCGAAAAAAATCGCGTGCCGATCAAGCTGGCCGACTTGCCGGACTACGTTAAGTGGGCGACAATTGCCTCGGAAGACAAAAATTTTTACCAGCACCACGGTTTTGACTTCAGGGGCATTGCCCGTGCTTTTTACAACACTCTTTTTCACCGCTCCCTGCAGGGTGGCTCGACGATCACCCAACAGCTGGTCAAAAATGCCCTGCTGACTCCCCAGCGAACCGTCCGCCGCAAGATCAGGGAGGCCATGCTGACTTTGGCTACCGAAGCTATTTACAGTAAAGACGAAATTTTGGAAATGTATCTTAACCAAGCTCCCTATGGGGGCACAGCGTGGGGAATCGAAAGCGCCGCCCAAACTTATTTTAACCAGCCGGCGCGCGGCTTGAGTCTGGCCCAAGCGGCCCTGCTGGCCGGCTTGCCGGCTTCCCCCACCCGTTTTTCCCCTTTTGGGGCGCACCCGGAATTAGCCAAAGAGCGTCAGGAAAGAGTCCTGGAGCAAATGATGGCGTCCGGCTATCTTGACCGCGACACAATGACGCAGGCAATCAATGAGGAACTAGCCTACGCCCCGCCGGCAGTGAGTATCGAAGCCCCTCATTTTGTCCTGCACGTTAAGGAACAACTAGTCGAAAAATACGGCGAAAAAATGGTCGAGCAGGGCGGCTTGCGAGTGACCACCACTCTGGATTTGGACCTACAGAATTTTGTCCAGCAGACCGTGGCTGTCGAAGTCGCCAAGCTGACGCGCGAAAAAGCGTCCAATGGCGCAGCGCTGGTCACCAATCCCAAAACCGGGGAAATTTTGGCCATGGTTGGCTCCCGCAATTACTTTGACGAGGCCATCGACGGCAACGTCAACATCACCTTGCGCCCCCGCCAGCCCGGTTCCTCGATCAAACCGATTAACTACGCCTTGGCGCTGGAAAAAAAACTGATCACTTTGTCCACGGTCATCAATGACGTGCCGACTTGCTTTAATGTCACCGGCCAAAAGACTTACTGCCCCGTCAACTATGACAATCAATTTCATGGTCCGGTGCAGGTACGCTTTGCTTTGGGCAATTCTTACAACGTCCCGGCCGTCAAGATTTTGGCCCTCAACGGTTTGGAAAACTTTATTGACCAGGCCACTCAGATGGGCATCACCACGTTTAAGGACCCGGCGGCCTACGGCCTGTCGATCACCTTGGGCGGCGGCGAAGTGACGATGCATGACCTAGCCCAAGCTTATTCCGTTTTTGCCAACGCCGGCATCCGCCAGGACCTCTGGTCAATTCAAAAAATCGTCGATCACCAGGGGAAAATAATTGCTGAACGTCCCGCTGATTCGGAGGGACCGCGGGTCTTGAGCATGGAGGCGGCTTACCTGATTAACCACACCCTTTTGGACAGCAACGCCCGCAGCGCGGCTTTTGGCCCCAGCTCGTGGCTGAACATCAAAAATCATCCCGAAGTCTCGGTCAAAACCGGCACCACCAACGACCTGCGGGACAACTGGACAATCGGCTGGACGCCATCAGCCATGGTCGTCACTTGGGTGGGTAACAACGACAACTCGCCCATGTCTTACATCGCCTCCGGCACCACCGGCGCCGCGCCGATTTGGAACAAAATCATCACCGCAGTCCTTAAAGATCGTCAGCAAGAATGGCCGCTGAAACCCGAAGGGGTGATCGGGACTCAAGTCTGCCGGCTCTCCGGCCAATCGCCCCATCCGGATGCCCCCTGCGAAACTCGTTTTGAATATTTTATTGAGGACACTCTGCCCGAAGCGGAAAGTCTCGTTCAATTTATTGAGATCGACAAAACCACCGGCCAGCTGGCCACCGGTCAAACCCTGCCGGAAAACCGCGAAACCCAACCTCATCCGGCAATTACCGACCCTTTGGGCATCTCGTTTTGCCTCGATTGCCCCTTTCCGACTGGCTACACCGCTATCCGCCCGGCCAACCTGACCCCCAACCTAAGTCCCTAACTTTGCTACAACCCCAAAAAGTCAACGATGCCTTCGGCCAGAGCTCTGGCGGGATAAACCATTAGTTTACCACCTTGTTAGGCCGACTGGCCAACACGATCGCTGATAAACCCCCACTTTTTAAGCTGCTCGGCTACCTCCATGGCAGAAAAATAAGCATCGTTAGCTTTAAGAGTCAAAGCCACTTGCTGGCAGCTGTCTGTTTTTCCTCTAGTTAAGGAATGTATTATTGCGAAACATTGACCCAATCTTTGACTCCCTAAAAATAATTCCCCCTGGTAACCCGCAAATTCCAAGGGGCAAATTAGCGCCTTGGTCTGATACTGCAAAGCAAGCGCTTCAACTTGCAGGGTGCGATAGTCGATTGCCGCTTGGCCATTCGGCGCATAACTTATCGGCAAATAAGGCATCGGCCTTGGCCCCTTTTTAAGAGAGGGCAAGGCTGGCACGAGCCGGCTGCATAGATTAATAAAAAACATTCCTAATCCGCCAGCAACTCTTCGATATTCATGCGGTCGCCGTGTCAAATCTCTTCCCTGGGGAAGAAAAAACGGCACCGCCAAAGCAGACTTGCCCTCAAGCGAAAAGCCCGTTAACTGGTTTGCTTCTTTAATCAACCGCACGCTTGAACCCAACTGGCCCCATCTCTTGGCTATATTAACTAAAGTATCTCCCGGCTCTATTGCTACCAAAACTTCTCTTCGCCTGTTTGCTTGTTCAGCTTCTCCTTCCCTGCGCCTCTCACTGTCAATGTTAAAGCTATTTATTCTTTCCCCGTTTTGCAAAGACACGAGTAACCTTATAAAAGCCAGGCTGTAAAGCGGCAATTCTCTCCTTGAAAATTTTATTGCCAAAATCTCTTTAGTCACTCCACCAATTCTATCAAATTCGCCAGCAGCCCACACCCCAATCAAGAGTGCAGGCTGAGCAGTTGCTGGCAGGGGCCGCTTTTTTAGCAACCAGTGCCCCCTTCTGTTCCGGGCTGATTTGACCGTCATTCACAGCCTAGTCCAAGCGGTCCTCCCAATGAAGAATAAACTATCAACCTGAAAAGAGACTTAAAAGAAAATCAAGTTGTCTAAAGGGGTAATTTAACCGTGAAAGTCGTTCCCTGACCTGGCCGGCTACTGGCCTTGACTGCACCATGATGCTTGTCAATAATTTTTTTGGCCAAAGCCAAGCCCAAGCCAAAACCAGGCACAATTGCTTTGGAACGAGACTGGTCAGCCCGATAAAAGCGGTCAAAAATATGAGGTAAATCTTTAGCGGCAATGCCGATACCGGTGTCTTTAATTTCTAAAATCAAATTTTTGTTACTGGTTTTGGCTATCAAGCTGACTTGACCACCACTGGGGGTGTATTTTAGGGCGTTGTCCAAAAAAATTAACAGCATTTCTTCCACGCTCTTAATATCCACTGTCACCAGCTGTGCCCGCTTGCTTACTTTTAAATCAATTTTTTTCTCTTGGGCCAAAGGGGCAACTTTTTTCGCTGCCGTCGTCATTACAGTGCTGATATCGACGGGTTGTAAAGCAAAGCCATGGTCAGTTTGTTGGTAACGGGCCAGACTCAAAAGCCGGCTGGTCAACAGCTCTAAGCCATCAACCTCCTCAAGGCTGCCCTGCAAAACCGCTTTTGCCTCTTGGACCGTTAACTTTTTTTGCCTTAAAGTGACTTCTATAGAAGTTTTGAGGGCGGTTAATGGCGTACGCAACTCATGAGAGGCGTCGGCCACAAATCGTTTTTGCTCTTCCAAAGCCGCTTCAATCGGATTTAAAGTTTTTCCAGCCAAAAAATAACCGGCGGCTCCGGCAACCGCTAAAATCACCCCGTTGAGATAAAATAGCATCAGCAACACCCTTCTCTTGACAAAAGCCAAGTCCTCAACCAACAGCAGCATCGGCCGGCCGGGCTGCCATTCGGGAAACCGCTCTTCAATTCTGCTTAACCTGCTTTGAACTTCAAAGCTGACACTACGGTAAATAATCCCGCTAAAAAACAGGCTAATACTCATGATGATCAGCAGATACCAAAGGGTTAGTTTAAGCCTGGCCGATTGAAACATTGCTCTAGCTTATAGCTGATAGCTTTTAGCTTTTAGGAATATTTAAATTTTTGATCATTACCGCTAACATCTTCTGAATTTCTTCTAATAAAAATTCACATTTTAAAAAATTGGGAAATTCAACAGTAATTTTATAAATTTCCGTTGTTAATTCAACCGACTTCTGCCAAACAATTAACTGTTTAAACGATTTAATATACATTCTCCTAACAGCTACAAGCTAATTATATATCCAAAGCCTCTTTTGGTTTTAATTAAATTCGGCTTGCCTAATTTTTTGCGCAGATAGCCAATGTAAACCTCCACCGTATTGGGCAAAATATCCGCGTCATAATTCCAGACATGATTAATCAGCTGATCCTTGTCAACGATTTCCCCTTGATGATGCAAAAGATACTCCAACAGGGCAAACTCCTTTCTGGACAAGCTAATTTCTCTACCCGCCCGCTTCACGACAAAACCGTGGGGATTCAACGTCAAATCCGCTACGGCCAAAATCGGCTGCAAACTATTTGTTGGTCTTCGGGACAAGGCTCTGATTCTAGCCAAAAGCTCGGCAAAGGCAAATGGCTTGGGCAAATAATCATCGGCGCCGGCGTTCAACCCTTTCACTTTGTCTTCCAGCTGGTCTTTGGCCGTCAGCATCAAAATCGGCGTGTGGTTTTTTTCTTCCTCCCGCAAACGCCGGCAAAGCGTCATCCCGCTCATTTTCGGTAACAGCAAATCCAAAATGATGACGTCATAAGCCTCGCCAGCCGCCAAGTCAAACCCCTGTTCTCCATCATAAGCCACGTCGACCGCAAAGGACTCCTGCTCCAAACCCTTTTTGATCGCGTTAGCAATCCGGTGCTCATCCTCAACCACCAAAATTCTCATTGTAACCAAGATTATACCAGCCAGCTGAAAAATAACTGAAAAAATTTACTTTTTTTGCTTTTTTTGATATAATTTTTTTAGTGGTTCTTTATTTTAGTGGCTCTTTAATAGGGTGAAGGGGGGTTGTCATGTCTCAGAAGCACGAGGAACATGAGAAGCGTGAGAAGATTGCGAATATTGCGTGGTCGGTTGTGGCCATGGTAGCCGGAGGAATTCTTCTTTGCCGCGTCTGGCCTTCAGGCCCTGCCTCTTGGGGAGGAATGTTTAACAATCTTGCGGCCACGGTGCTTTTCAGCTTCGGAATGTTTTCCCTGTGGGATACCCTGAAACTGAATAGTAGTCTGGACAAACTGGACAAATGGCAACGGCGCGTTATTTTTATTATGCTTGTTGCCATCATCGTTGTCGTCAACGCATTACCCTTATTCCTAGAAAAGTAGACAACAAGCTAAAAGAGCAAAAAAGCACCTTAGGTGAAAAATAAAAAAGGTGCTTTTTTCTTGGTCTAAAAACTTTTTTTTCCGTCCCCACTAGCCTTTTGACTATGGGGCAGTGGTTTAACCCGCAGTATATAATCAGCAGCATGAAGAAAAAATCCCTTTTGTTTTTCGGCTTGGCTTTTGCTTTACTCGTCGCTTTGGGAGTGATTGCCAAATCGTCTAAACCAGCTCCTTCACCTATCCGCCCCAACAACTCTCCCGCCCCCATTGCCACCAGTTCGCCTTGGCCGGCAACCAAAAAAGTCCTGCTGGACGTTCCCTTTACCCCACAAGCGCCCTTGGCCGAATGGGATGACCCGCTGCAACAAGACGGCTGTGAGGAGGCGGCGGCGCTGATGGCAGTCGCTTGGGCCCGTGGCCAAAAACTCGGCAGCCACCAAGCCTCAAAGGATAAAATTTTAGAAATCGCCCACTGGCAGGAAACCAACTATGGTAACGGCCACGACACCGCGGCGGCCGACACCGTCACGCGCATTTTTCAAGGCTTTTTTGGTTATCATCAAGCGGAGGCCAAAGTGATTCACGACCCGCAGGCAATTATTGAGGCCCTGCTGGCGGGCCGGCTCGTCGTGACGCCCATGGACGGTCAAAAAATCGGCAATCCCTACTACACCCAGCCCGGCCCCGAACGCCACATGATCGTCATCCGCGGCTGGGATCCCCAAAAGCAACAGCTGATCACCAATGATCCGGGGACGCGACGGGGCGAAGGCTTTGCTTATGATCTGCAAAAGTTTTGGGACGCGATTCGCGACTACCCCACCGGCGACCATGTGCCCATCACCGGCATCAACAAAGTGATGATCGTGGTCACAAAAGAAAACTAATTACTAAAAACCCGCCTAAATTATCTGAAATAAGTTTCGTTGGCAAACTTAACCTGTTCTATAAATAACCTCTTGATCTCGCCAATGCTCTCCTGTTCGTAAAACAAAATTAAAGCCTTTTTAAATTCATCCTCATCAACACTACGATATGAAAGCGGATACAAATCGTTAGCTAATAAAATTGCGTTGGTTAGCATTCTGGCGGTTCGCTTGTTACCGTCTGCATATGGCTGAATATAGGGAATCATAACCTGAACAATCAACGCTTTTTCAAAAGGATTGCTAATTTTATTCACAATCTTAACCATTTTTTCAAAAACCTCTTTTATTTGATGTTCATTATCAAGCGGACGATAAACAGTGCCGGTAATTCCAACCGCCCGTCTCCTAATCCCTGGCGAAATTCCTAAACCTTTAGTCAAAATATTATGCAGCTGATTAATTCCTGAAACAGAAATGACTTGAAAATCTTTTTTTGCCTTTAACATCTCTTCAAAAGCGGCTTTATGATTAAGAATCATGATGGCTTCAGCTTTACTTTTGCCAGCCGCCTCTTTTTGCTCTTTAATCAAAGATTCTGTTTCCAGAAGCGTATAAGTATTGCCTTCTATTTTGGAAGATTTCCAGGCCAGCTCAATCACAAATCTTGCCAGTTCTCTTTTTAAAAGATCAGGACCTAACGTAACCGTTTTTGCCTTAAAACTTAGGGCGGTTTTCTCCAAAATGTTTATTTCTTCTGGCAAAAAAGGGTCATGCAAGTTTTGCAATATTCCAAAATCAAAGGATCTTCTGGCATTGATTCTATTATCCGGATCAACGGCAAAATACCGCTCAAGATCAAACTGGCGAAGAAGCGGATTTTGAACTTTAGGAAAATACTTTGTCGCCCTAGCTTTTCCTTTAATTCCAATAAGCTTCTTTTTTGATAAAATATTGATATCTCTAATTATTGTCGGTTTTGAAACTGGATATAGATTAGAAACTTTTTCCTGAATTTCCTCGCGCCAAAGACCGTCTGATTGGTTAATGATATTCAGAAGATGCTTTTGCCGCGGAGTTAAAATCGTTTCATTCATACTTATTATCGTATCATATTGAGACGATTTGTCAAGAGACACTTGCAATCTTAATTTTGTGATATAATCAGCCCATGGTAAATTTTAGACGAGATGATAGAGCCGGTGGCCGGCAGAGCTATAGCCAAGGGGGTTTTCAGAGGCGCAGCTTCGGCGGCCGAGGTGAAGACAGGCAAATGCACAGGGCAGTCTGCAGCAACTGCGGCAGAGATTGTGAAGTCCCCTTTCTGCCCACCGGAGACAAGCCGGTTTTCTGTAGTGAGTGTTTTGAAAAAAGAAACCGAGACTTAGGTCCAAGAAGATTTGAAGACAGGGGCTCAAGAAGACCTAATTTTGAAAGCAGCAACAGGCCCCAGAATAATGTGCAGCTTGAGGCGATTAATACCAAGCTTGGTAAAATACTGGAAATACTGACCTCCCTTACTGCCTCTAAAGTAGAAAATTTACGTCCCCAACCCAAAAAAGCGGTTGCTGCCCAGAAGAAAGCAAAAGCGCCTAAAAAAGCAGCTAAAATTATTTAAAAACGGCTTTTTTTAAATAAC
>PFEM01000033.1:7098-8191 GCA_002793635.1 Candidatus Shapirobacteria bacterium CG10_big_fil_rev_8_21_14_0_10_48_15 | reverse complement strand
CCTGGTCAATTCCAACCACGGCGACTGGGGCTATGTCACCCTGGTGATCCAGGAAAACGACCGCCATCAAGACAAATGGCAGGCGGTGTTTGACCAGCTGCGACGCTTGCACCTGATCCCGATCATCCGGCTGGCCACTGCCCCGGAAGGTGACCAGTGGCGCCGACCCAGCCCTGATGAAGCCGATCAGTGGGCAGACTTTTTGGATAGCCTAATCTGGGTGACTAAAAACCGTTACGTCATCTTGTTTAACGAACCCAACCACGCCACCGAATGGGGTGGCCAAGTCGAGACAGCTGACTACGGCCAAGTCGCTTTGCAGTTTGCCCACACTCTTAAGGCAAAAAATCCCGACTTTTTTGTCATGCTGGCCGGCTTGGATGCCGCCGCACCTTCACAACTGCCTCAATATGAGGATGAAGCCAAATTCTTAAAAACTTTGCTGGCTAAACAGCCCGAGCTGTTTGCTGATGTTGACGGCTGGGCCTCCCATTCCTACCCCAATCATGGCTTTGCCTCCCTGCCGACCAAAACCGGCCGCAACTCGGTCAAGACTTACCAATGGGAGGGCAAACTCTTAAAGCAATTGGGAGTCACCAAAACCTTGCCGGTGTTTATCACCGAAGCCGGCTGGCCCCATCAAGAGGGGCTGGCCGACCAGCGTGGGTTTTACCCTGCCGAGCAGGTCGCCGGCTTTTGGCAAACTTACCTGGCGGACGTGCTGGCCGATCCCCAAGTGATGGCCATCACGCCTTTTATTCTCAATTACCAAGGCGAACCATTTGACCACTTTTCCTGGCAAAAGCCAAACTCGACGGAGTTTTATCCCCAGTTTGCGACGGTTCTGGGAGTCAGCAAGCAGGCCGGCCAACCAATTCAAGAACAAAAGTTGGTAATCACCAATGATTTGCCCGGCCTGCTTTACAACCACACCGCCTACCAACTCAAAGTTAAACTGCGCAATGAAGGTCAAGCGCTTTGGAGCGCTGCGGAAAATTACCAGCTATGCTTGGTGGCGCCACCGCCAGACCTAAATTATTTTTTCAGCGACCTGGCAGTCACCCCGCCCTTTGGCGAAACCGAAAATCTGCTG
>PFEM01000033.1:6160-7051 GCA_002793635.1 Candidatus Shapirobacteria bacterium CG10_big_fil_rev_8_21_14_0_10_48_15 | reverse complement strand
AAAATCAATTTGTGGAATCCGTTTGGCGCTAAACCGGCCAGCGCTTTAAAAGATTGGCAAAAAAATGGCAGAAAAAAGCCTGAAGGTTTTTAAAGTAGGCGAACCTACTCACTTCAGGCTTCGTTGGCACTCAGCAGGCAATCAGAGCTTGGATTCAGGCAGGACTCCATTGGGGCACCACGACGGCTGGCTGTCGTCAACATGAGTTTGCCACCAGTTCGGATTGCCGCTAGCCATGTAAGCAAGCGATGAATCCCCCATCAGCAATCCCCAGTCACCGAGCCAAATTGCTAAAGCCAAGGCAAAACAGGCGCTCTCTCGCTCTTTTTGACTCAAAGTCTTACCCAACAACATTGCCGCTCCCTTCCGCCCCTAGTGGGCTAGAGACCGATGACTTGGCTCGGATCAAGCTGGCACCGCCAGTCAACGGGAAAGAACGTCCCGCATTCTCCTATCCCCCTAATCCAGTAACGTATAGCCCCTCTGCCAAGGTCCTGAATTGTGGAAAGGCAGCCGAGATTGATAGCGTAGCTGGTGTCTTCCAGGGCATACCACTGACCATCATCAGCCAGTCTGGCAAACCATACCAGTTCTACACGCAGCGTCTTTCCCTCAACAAAAACGCACTTCAGCCGACCGAAGAAGCAATCCCGCTCAACTGGATTCTCAATCCGCAGTTGACCGCCTCGAAACCGGTCGAGATTCTCTGCTGCGACTACCAATGGCATCCTAGCCCTCCCCCCAATACCAAAGTGCCAATAAAAACAAACTCTTGCCAAAACCTTAACATAAATGAGGTTGAAAATCAAATATTATAGGGTCAGGCAAGGTAACCCGGGCAAAGAGTTTGACATTAAACCAACAAAAATTCTAAACTGATTCCGTGCTTAC
>PFEM01000033.1:0-6141 GCA_002793635.1 Candidatus Shapirobacteria bacterium CG10_big_fil_rev_8_21_14_0_10_48_15 | reverse complement strand
GTTTGACATTAAACCAACAAAAATTCTAAACTGATTCCGTGCTTACCAAAGTTTTATCGGCCGCCCACTTTGGTTTGGAAACAATCCCTGTCGAGGTAGAAGTCAACGTTGCCAAAAAAGGCTTTCCGGGCTTTAGCATCATCGGCTTGCCCAACAAGGCCGTGGAAGAAGCCAAAGAAAGAGTGCGCACCGCCCTGGTCAACTCCGGTATTGATTTTCCCGAAGCCAAAATCATCGTCAACCTGGCGCCGGCGGACATCCCCAAAGAAGGCTCCTGCTATGATCTGCCGATCGCCATCGGCATTTTAAACTCGCTGGGGCTAACCCGACTGCCGGCAGAAAAATCCTTTTTTTACGGTGAGCTCTCTTTGGACGGCAGCTTACGCCACACCAAAGGCGTCTTTTTACTCGCCCTGGCGGCCGGAGCATTGCAGGTCAAAAATCTGTTTGTCCCGGCCCTTTCGGCCAACGAAGCCGCGGTGATTAAAAAAGTTAATATTTATCCGGTCAAACATCTTCAGCAGCTGCTGGCTCATTTGCTGCAAACGGAACCGATTCAAAAACTCTCACCCGCTGACCGCGCCAAACCCCAATCTAGCTTGGAAGCGGAGTTTGATTTCCGCGAAATTCTGGGTCAGGACCAGGCTAAAAGAGCGCTGGAGATTGCGGCGGCCGGGGGTCACAACCTGTTGATGCAGGGACCGCCCGGGTCGGGCAAAACCATGCTCGCCAGAGCCTTACCGGGCATTTTGCCGGATCTTAATGACCAAGAAAGTTTGGAAGTCACCAAAATTTATTCGGTTACCGGCAATATTCCGCCCGGCGGCTCACTGATTACCAAACGGCCGTTTCGGGCCATCCACCACACCGCCACCCGCGCTGGCTTGATCGGCGGCGGGGCCCCGCCCCATCCCGGCGAAATTTCCCTCGCCCATTGCGGCGTGCTTTTTTTGGATGAGCTGCCGGAGTTTTCCCGCAGTGATTTGGAAGCGTTGCGCCAGCCCCTCGAGGACGGCACGGTCAGTCTCTCCCGCGCCAGCGGCTCCGTCACCTTCCCGGCCCAGTTTACTTTAATTGCCGCCGCCAACCCCTGCCCGTGCGGTTTTTTGACCGATCCCCAAAAAGAGTGCCATTGCACCCCCCGCCAAATTCAAAATTATCAAAGCCGGCTGTCCGGTCCCTTGCTCGATCGCATTGACCTGCACATCAACGTGCCGGCCGTGCCGGTGGAAAGAATCATCCCTAACCGAATCAGTTCGCAAACTAAACCACCCCGAGCGGAAAGCTCAAAACAAATCAAAAAGCGGGTGCTGGTGGCCCGCCGCCGGCAAACTAAACGCTTTGCCAAACTGCCACTCCACACCAACGCCGAGATGAAAAACAAGCACATTGAAAAATTTTGCGTCTTGTCCGATCCGGCCTATCAACTGCTTAAACAGGCCATGAACAGCTATCACCTTTCCACTCGTGCTTTTTTTCGGCTGATTAAAGTCAGCCGGACCATCGCTGACCTGGCGGACAACGAAAAAATTGATCACAGCCACGTCGCCGAAGCCTTGCAGTACCGTCTGCGGGTACCGGAGAAATAGAGTTGACCGAGTTTAACCGAGATACCAAGTTAATCAAGCTAACTCCTCCTGCGAGGTGGGCGAACGCCCTCCTCGGAGGTGGAATACAACAGAATGAAACAATTTAACTATCAAACCGGCCAACGGGGAGAAAATCTGGCCGCCGCTTATTTGGCCCAAAAAGGCTACCGCATCATCCAAAAAAACTTCCGTACCCGTTTCGGAGAAATCGACCTGATCGCCAGCCAAAACCAAAAATTAATTTTTGTCGAAGTGAAACTCAAAGTTGGCACTCAGCTGGGCACGCCGGAAGAAATGATTTCTCGCCACAAAATCAACCAGGTCCGGCAGACAGCGACCCGTTTTTTGCTCGCTAACCCGCAGCTGGCCAAGCAATACCCGCAGCAACGGATCGATGCCGTCTGCATCGTGATTGATCAGGGAAAAACAATCATTAAGCATTATGAGAATATCGATGGTAATTAAATTTTCAATTTCGAATTTTTAATTTTAAATAAATTTTGAATAATTTAATTTTTAAACATTTTTATACATGAATTTAGCAAAATACCCGATCAAGGAAGTTAATTTTGAAGATAAAAATTACCCTGCCGGTCTAAAAGAACTCAAAAAGCCTCCAAAAAAGCTCTTTTATCGCGGTAACATTGACCAAAAACTTTTTGAAAAGTCTTTGGCGATCGTCGGGACGCGGCGCGCCACCCAATACGGTCGGCAGGTGACCGAAAAGCTGACGGCCGCTCTGGTCACGGCCAAAGTCACGATCATTTCCGGTTTTATGTATGGCATCGACACCGAGGCCCACCGCCAGTGTCTGGAATACGGCGGCCGGACCGTGGCCGTGCTGGGTTCGGGCCTAAACATCATTTACCCACCGGAAAACGAAGCCCTTTATGAACAGATTTTGGCTAAAAAAGGAGCGATCATGGCCGAATACCCGGCCGATACCCAACCGCAACTGTGGACTTTTCCCCAACGCAACCGCCTCGTGGCCGCGCTGGCCAGTCTCGGGGTTTTGATTATCGAGGCCGGCGCCAAAAGCGGTTCGCTGATCACCAGCCGTCTCGCCAGGCAATTAGGCCGAAAAATTTTTGCGGTTCCCGGGCCAATCACCGCCGCTACTTCCATCGGCACTAATTTATTAATCAAAACCCACCAAGCCAAAATGGTGACCGAGGTGACGGATATCTTGGGAGGAAAAATTGAATCACCCAACCTCTTTGCGGATCAAAAGCTCACCGGCTTGGAAGCAAAAATCTCCCAATTGCTGGCCTCTGAACCGCTGATGGCTGACGAGCTGGTCAAAGCCACCGGGGAGAATATCGTCAATGTCAGCAAAACCCTCTCCCTGATGAGTTTAAAAGGGCTGATTGAAGAAGTTAGCGGTAAATTTTATTTGGCCAGGGCCACTTTGAGAACCTCGTCAAGCTGAGAAGCAAAAATAAACTTGATGTCCTTTTTGACTTTGGCCGGCACATCCACCAAATCTTTTTTGTTGTCCTTGGGCAAAATCACCGTCTTGAGCCCGGCACGGTGGGCGGCAATGACTTTTTCTTTGACCCCGCCGATTTCCAGCACCCGACCCCGCAGCGTCACTTCACCGGTCATCCCCACTTGTTTGCGAGCCGGCCGCTTGGTCAGCGCCGAAATCAAGGCCATCGCAATCGCCACCCCGGCCGACGGCCCGTCTTTAGGAATCGCGCCTTCAGGCACATGGATATGAATATCCAAACTTTTGTAAAAATCCTGCTTCAGGCCTAATTGCTGCCAGTGGCTGCGGACATAAGATAAAGCCGCCTTGCCGGACTCCTTCATCACCTCGCCCAGCTTGCCGGTCAAAAACAGCTGCCCTTTACCGGGCATGAGGGCCACCTCAATAAACAAAATGTCCCCGCCGGCTTGGGTATAAGCCAGACCGGTGACAATCCCCACTTCATCGCCCTTTTCTGCCAAAGTGCGGGAAAACTTGCGCGGCCCCAAATACTTGGCCAACCCCTGACGGCTGATACCGACCGGGGGCTTCTCTTTTTCCGCAATTTTACGCGCCACTTTACGGCAGATGGTCGCCAAATTTCTTTCCAGCTCCCGCACGCCTGCCTCCCGAGTGTAGCGCTGAATCACTTCGTGCAGGGCAGCATCACTAATTTTCAACTGGTTTTTGGGCAAACCGTTGGCGACCAGCTGCTTTTGCCACAAAAACTTTTTGGCAATGGCAAACTTCTCGTCTTCGGTGTAACCGGGGAAAGGAATGATCTCCATCCGGTCACGCAGGGCCGGGGGAATGGTATACAAAACATTGGCCGTGGTAATAAACATCACTTTGGAAAGGTCAAACGGCACTTCCAAATAGTGGTCGGAAAATTCATTGTTTTGCTCCGGATCAAGCGCCTCCAGCAACGCGGCCGAAGGGTCCCCCCGAAAATCAGCGCCCACTTTATCAATCTCATCCAGCATAAAGACGGGGTTGTTGGACCCAATATTTTTGATGCTTTGAATAATCCGACCGGGCATGGCGCCAACATACGTCCGGCGGTGACCGCGAATTTCGGCCTCATCACGAATACCGCCCAAACTGATCCGAACAAACTTGCGACCCAAAGCGCGGGCAATTGACTTGCCCAATGAGGTCTTGCCGACTCCCGGCGGTCCGGAAAAACACAAAATCGTCGAATCCCGAACATCTTTGGTCCGACTTTTTTCTTTTAATTTCATGACGGCCAAATACTCCACGACCCGCTCCTTGACTTTGTCCAGACCGTAATGATCCTCATTCAGCACCCGCGCGGCCTTTTTGATCGGAATGTTGTTGGGCGTCGCCTTGGACCAAGGTAAATCCGTCAGCCAATCAAGATAAGTCCGGATATAGCTGACTTCCGGGTGCGCCGGGTTGAGTGTTTGCAGACGCTTGAGCTCTTTTTGGGCTTTTTGCGCCACTGACTTGGGCATCTGGGCTTTTTTGATTTTTTCTTGCAATTCCTTGATCTCGTTGCCTTCGTCACCCTCTCCCAATTCTTCCTCAATCGCCTTTTTGCGCTCCCGCAGCATCGCTTCCCGCATATTGCGGTCAAATTTAAGCTGAGTTTTGGAAGCAATCGTCCGCTCCAATTCCAAAACTTTAATTTCCCGATCAAGCAAGCGGGTCACTTGCAGCAATCGGTCTTTGACCGGTAAAGTTTCCAGCAAGGCTTGCTTTTCAGCCGTTTTGACCTCCAAAATATAAGCAATCTGATCGGCTAGCTCCGCCGGGGTACTTTCTCCCAGCAAGCGCATCACCGTCATCACGTCCACCGCTTTGCCGGCACTGATGGCTTGCTGAAAACGTTTGACCAAATTAGCCGTCAGCGCGGTCATTTCATCGCTACTCTCCAAAATTTCCGGGACTTCCACCACCTGACCCACCAAAAACGCCTGATTGGCCTGAATTGACCCCAGCGCGACCCGCGACAAACCCTTCACCCAAGCGTGCAAATCGTTTTCGGTCCGCAGCAAACGCTCGATCCGACCCAGAGTCCCCATTTGGTAAAGCTCGCCTTGACCAGGATTTTGGACCTGAAAGTTCTTCTGGCTAAAAAAGCAGATTAACCGGTCATTTTGAAAGGCGGCTTCGACGGCGGCCACCGATTGAGGCCGACCAAAAGTCAGCACGGTTTCAATATGGGGGAAAATTACCCCTTTTCGAATCGGGGCAATCGGGAGAATTTTTTGTTTTTCCGAGCTTAGGGTCAGTTTCATTCTTTAGCAGTCTAACATATCAATTGCTAAGGGTCAAGTTCTAATCGTGGACCACGATTCTGGTGCCGACCGTCTCTTTGGCTGAATAAGCGATGTTTTTGCCCTCCGGCAGAGAGGGCGAAGTCCAATAAAAAAGTTTGCCGGCATCCTGGATCGACAAATTGATGCAACCATGGCTCATCGGCGTGCCAAAATTATTGTGCCAATAGGCGCCGTGCAAGCCATAATCACGGTTAAAATATTGAATGTAGGGTACATTGGGCAAGTAATAATAAGAGGGCGTGCCGGGCTGGCCACCGGACATCTTGGCGTACTTAATCTTGGCCCAAACTCGAAATTCACCGGTCGGCGTCGGCGTCCAGGCTTTGCCCGAAGAAATGGCAAAATCATAAACGATCCGCTCCCCCTCATGAGCGTAAAGCCGCTGATCGGAAAGGTCGATCTCGATCCAGCGCTCCTCGCTGGTCTCGCCCAACACCACCGGCAAAATGGTTTCCGGCAGGCCATTGAGCGCCAACAGCCTGTTGACGTCCTGGATCATCGTCTGGCCTTCAAAAATTGCCTGGTCTGTCCGATAATCAAACTCGCCGGTATCTTGCGGCGAAGGCAGACCGCAGCCACAGTCAGTCTGGAACTGGTAATCGCGACCGGAAAGAAACAAGATCCCCACCGCGGCCAAAAACGCGACCGGTAAAAACACCAAAAACTTACGCTTCATGCTTTCATCCTAGCAAGAATTTCTTTATGATACAATAAAGAAACTAAGAAATTAGAAATTAAGAAATTAAGGGAATAATAAAATAAAATTCCTCCTTTTTCGGTT
>PFEM01000014.1:6583-9422 GCA_002793635.1 Candidatus Shapirobacteria bacterium CG10_big_fil_rev_8_21_14_0_10_48_15 | reverse complement strand
TTCCAAAATTGGCCGCTTTCGCCGCAGTCAACCGGTTTTTGCACGCAAGCGAATCCCGCCTTATTTTTGTCCCGGTTGTACCACTCACATTGCTTTTGGCCAAAGTAGCAGAGCCTGGGTGTAGAATCACAGACTGATGGCGGCGGTGTCGGCGTGGCCGTCGCCCTCGGTACGGTGGGAGTTGGGCTGTTGGTCGGGATAGCTGTCGTCGGTGCCGGACTGGTAGTCGGTTGGTTGATGGAAAAATTGATATTGTCTTGATTGGAGCAGGAAATCCAGCCATCACAGTTATCTTGGCCGCCTTCATGTGCGCAAAAAGGGTTGCCAGAACATTTGGCTGGTTCGGTGGCTAAATCACAGTGAACAAAATAATTATCATCCGGCAAATCAGAGAGAGCAATGGTTTGCGATTGGCCGTTAGCGGGCATTGATAACAGCAGATAATAATAACGGTTTTCTTCATAGACTCTTTCCGTGCTTGTTGCTAACCCTGAATTATTAATTTTGCTTCGGTTGCTATTTTCGAGCCAGAGTCGAATATTTTCTGGAGCTTGGTTCTTATTGGCTTTTCCTGAAACGGTGACTTGGTGATCATTAACTTTTTCTACCAGGCAATATTTAGAAAAGTCGCCACACTTTTGTTCGCGGAAAACCGGCGTTTTTCCTGATTTACCGTTAAGGAGAATATCGTATTGCAGCGTCCCGTTGGGATAGTGCCCCTGAAACGATTGCCAGCGGACATGCCCCCAGCCTTTAGCCAGGAAGAATTTCTCATAACTGTTGGGCATATCAAATCTCAAGACGATAACGTCTTGGATACCCAATTTCCCGCCAAGATCAAATTGCGGATAATGAGCTTCCAGGGTATTGCTGTAAGTGCTTTTTTGCTGGGCGCAAAAAGAACAATCGTTTTTGTAAATTAAAATGTCGTTGTCTGCGACTACCAAGGTTTCCCCAATTTTCATTTGCCTTTTGGCCCATTTTCCGTTAGTAAAAGAATAGTTGGTCCCCTTGCCGCCGCTTGCACAGCTAAAATAATTATCCTCTCCCCAAGTGCTATCGTATTTAAGGTAAATGTAATTGTCGTCCCAAGTGTAATACTCGTAATATTGAGGGCTGCGCCATTTGGCTTTAAAAAAACCCTGACCCAGCTTGAAATTAGTAAGATATTCACCGATGCCCCGAGTTTCATCGCAACCGCCTTGGCCATTGTCGTGGCAGAGCTCCACCTCATGGCCATCGCTAGGAAGAAAATACAGCAAAGTGTCGATAGTTGCCGAAGGGTTGACTGGGGTAATTTCTGTCGGTGTCGGTGAGGAGGGAGTAAGCGGAAAAGGAAAATAGTGACTACGAAAGTTCGTTTCCTGAAAGTGGCTGGTAGCAAAAAATTTAGCTGATTCTTGAACATGAACTTCCAGGTTTTTCCACCAGTGGGTGCTGTCACCAAGTAGTACTGGAATAGGCTTTGCCGATGGTGCCCAAATCCGGCCTCGGTAATTGGCATAAAAATAATCGAGCATGGTCTGGAGCAACGTTTCTGCCTCAGTTTTAATTGTCGGTTGGCCTGAAATTTTAGCCCAGTGGGCGACCATGATAGTGCCGATCAAAAAATTTTTGTCACCCCAGTCCTTACTGGCGTGGCACCTGGCGGTGATTTCAAAATTACCTGCCTGGTTAAAGCCGCAAGCGGTTAAATTTTGTTGCCAAACTTCGGATCGAAGGCCACTCGTGAGATGATGGTAAAATTCTTCGGGAACGGCTTTGCCGGCTAGCAAGTAGGAAAATTCTCCCTGCTGCAGCGGGGTGACCCCGGCCAAGGTGTACATGGGGCTTGGCCAAAGGTTATGATTCCCTAAAACAAAATCGTCGCCAATAGTTCTGGTGGTAATTCCGCAAGTAGTTTCGTTTTGGGAAAAGGTGTGAAAGGCAAAACACTTGGCAGCTTGATTCCAGGAAGAAGCGTTGGGGTGTTCAGGAAACATGTTATAGGCGGTAGCCAGAAATTGAGCAGTGGCACCATTTTCTTCAGCTCTGGTGTCTTCCAGATGATCGTCGGAATCAAGCCTACTGGTAATCAGACTTAAGTTGTTTTGCCCGGCTCTTCTGCCCGCACTTTCAGGAATAGTTTTCCCTTCCGGATTGGCTTTGATTTCCTCCAGCACCCAAGTCCAAAAATTGGCTTCTTCCGCCAAAATTTCGGCAAAACTTTTTTTATCTGCCTCTTCAAGCAGATTCCATGACCCCCAAACACTAAAAGTTAGCTGGTTCATGGTGACTGGTGAGAGCCATACTTTTCCCCAGGATCGATATTCAGCGGTGATCGTTTTTACCAATTTTTTCAGCTTGCTTAAATCAGCTTCACGGCCATCCCGTTGATAAAAATAAAAATGCATCATTGCCTGATCGGCTAACCCTCGAGCAATCATAGTTTTTTGATGGGTTGGCGCGGTGTTGGCTTTTAATTCCCCAATGAGGTTAGCAAAATCAGTGTTTTGATAGATACGGTAGACTTCGTCTGCCCAGCTGTCTAGCATTTTTTGCTGATTAAGTGAGGTTTCTGATAAATTGGCCGCCTCCTTGCGAATTTCTTGGCGCTGGTTGGTAATGGCCCAGACGGCGACGGGCAAAAAGGCAACCATGAGGGCAAAAAACCACGCCGGCAATTTGAGACGTCTCATTCTTCGCCCTCCACGGATAACGCGGTGTAATTTTGCAGCACTAAAGCAATGTCAAAAATATCAATGCGGTTGTCCAGGTTGACGTCAAATTTTTTGTTTTGATCATTGACGGGTACTCTTAATGAAGTGTATTTTTCGATGAGTAGGACCAGATCGACAAT
>PFEM01000014.1:6421-6563 GCA_002793635.1 Candidatus Shapirobacteria bacterium CG10_big_fil_rev_8_21_14_0_10_48_15 | reverse complement strand
CATTGGGCGCGTCGGCAAAAATTTTGATGTCTTCAAAACAGCGTTGCAGGTGAGCCCAGCCTTTGATGCAGGGGGTATAAACTCCCGGGGGAACGTTAACCGTCCCGGTGTAGGCACCGTTATCTAACGCACTGACCGGAAT
>PFEM01000014.1:0-6355 GCA_002793635.1 Candidatus Shapirobacteria bacterium CG10_big_fil_rev_8_21_14_0_10_48_15 | reverse complement strand
TCCGGCAGCAACACCGGAGAATTTGATGCGGAAAACCAGTTCTTCACCCTCACCGCCAGGGGGTGTTAAAGGCGCTAAGGTTGGTTGACTTGCCGGGCTAGTCGGGGTTGGCGAAGCGGGGCTGCCTTGGCCGCGAACCACAAAATTGTTGGCCAAAAGATAGCGCCGGTTTTGGGTGTCGTTGGCCGCTTCCGGATTGATCAAGGCAAAGCGCCTCTTTTCGCCGTTGGGGTCGGTCAGGCCCGCAAACAACTGATAGGTTTCCTGACCACTGGTCTGGCTGCTGCCCAAAACAGTCGAAATATTTAAGTTAAAGCTACTGTTAGTTTCAAAACAGTCTCCCGCGCTGGTTTTTGGTTGCCAGGTATTGGTCGGGGGATTGATTGCCAATTCCTGATAATGTCGTACTTGTCCGTTTTGGACAAACTCCAAAAATAGCTTGTAGGAACTGGCCGACCATTTTTCACCCTGCTTGAGGGGGACGTTTAAAGCAGTACTGCCGCAGTTAAACCAGCGCAGAGTGATGCTTAGAGGGTCATTGACCCGAAGATCGGTCGTTGACAGTTGGGGATTGGCCAGTCTGATTTGGGCGCCCAAAGAGTCGGCGACTAATTGATTGACAGCCTGTGATTCGGCACAGCCAGCGTCATGGGTGTAAAGGCAGTAATAGCTGATGGCTTCATTTTTGAGCGAATCGCGGTAAACTTGATCATAATTTTTACCGCAAGCCGAAGCCGGGTCAAAGCCCATGTTGGGGTTGTTGCAATTAATGCTCGGCCCCCAGGGCTCTTGGCCACATTTGGTCACTTCCTTATTGGCAGCATAGCGGCAAAGAGGGTTCAGAAGGGAAGCCCGGATGCCGCAGTCACTTTCGCGAGTACCCAAGCCGGCGCCTTTGATCATCACTTTCAGGCCGTAACGCTGGAGCAGTTGGTTGAAGCCGCTGTAACCGGGCCCGTGCAGGGCGCTGCCGCTGACAAGCATCAGCGGGTAATCAGGGAAAGCCTGGTTGTAAAGCTCATAAATTTTGTTGACGCCTTGGGTGTACTTTTGGCTCAAGCACTGGTAGTCTGGGCCGTTGCACCCTGCCGCTTTCATCCACTGGCCGAAATCATCCTCGCGGAAGTAAAGGTGTGTGGTGCCGAAGCGGCCACCGGAAGCGGGTTCTAAATACTCTACTTTGTCGCCCACTTGTCTTTGAGCTAAAGCCTGATTGAGGAGGGTTAAAAATTTTTGCAATTTTTGCTGGTAAGCCGTATCCCAGGGAGCCGGAAAGTCGCCGACGCTGGTTTTGATCCACTGGACGTTGCTGGGGTGAAGCCAGTTGGGGTAAGTTTCGGCGTATGAATGGCCGCCTTCAGGATAAATCATGAAGTGCAGGTAAACTTTTTTGCCGTGGTCTTTGATTTGGCCGACCAGTTCGTCGAGAGCGGCTTGATCGAATTGATCCGGACTTTGGGGTTGCAGTTTGCCCCAGAAAACAATCACGCCACCGCCCTTGATGTAAGCTTTGCCCATGGAGCTGGGGGTGTGGCAAACAAAAACACCCTGACCAGGATTGTCATAACGGGCAGGAATAATGGAAGCGGATTGGGAAAAGGGGGCTTGCTCGGCTTCACTGCGATAAGTTTGGGTGCGTTGGGCCGATAAAATCACTAGCGGCAGGCAGGCCACTAATAATAGTCCTCCCAGAAGGGCAATTTTTTTCGCCGGCGATAACTTTTGCCAGAAATCGAGCATTGATTTTAAGTTACAACAAAAACCAGCGTCGTGCAAGCGCGCAAAAGTTGCCTAACACCAAGTGCTTAGCAAATAGCTTGTGCTATTTTAATTCAAACACAATTGACACCTGCCTGGCAATTTCAATTTGGCTGGGAGAACTGCTGGTAACGCCGGCCAAGTCAGCTTGGCTGGCTTCTCCAGTTAAAGCACTCGCTTCTCCCATTTCAACAGTGGTAATTGAAACTTGCCTGCCCAACATTTTTTTGGTGGCCTTGGCTAACTCTTTGGCCCTGTCCTGTGCATCTTTGATAGCCAAAGCAATCGCTTGTTCTAAATCCTTCGAATTTTGGGTGGTAAAAATAATATTAGTGATACTTTTAGCACCATTAGCGTAAAGTTCAATTATCAAATTGTCTAATTTAGCCAAATTTTTTAAGGTCGCTTCAACATTGTTAGACGCCTGATATTGGTTTTGGGAAGAAACAACTCGAACATAAGCCAAAGAAATATCATTATTGTCAACACCGCTACTCCTTAGGACAGAAATCAATTTTTGGACTAAATGATTATTGTCCACGATGGCCTGCGTGCTAGAGGAAGCATTGTTTAAAACGGTTATGGTAAATCTAACCATTTCTGGTTGAACTTTAATTCGTCCTTCACCAACCACGGTGATCAAAGTGGGCTTGTCAAAATACTGCCGTTTGGTCCACCAACCGACAACCAATAGCATCACCAAAGTAATAATTGCAATAATTTTTTTCTTATTGTCGTACATTTCAATCACCTCCTTTCAATGGCAATTCATTAATGCTATTTCGCTTAGCAAAGATTCAGTGCTTTGTACCTCAAGTGAGGCGCGAACTCCAGGAACAAAAAACATCCCTGTTAAAATGTCTCTTCCATAGCTAAAATTTGCCCCGCTAGGCGTTCTAAGGTGGCTTACACCTGGTACATGCATAAGATAAGCTTCAAACTCCCTTGAAACCAAGGGCATCCGTGGGGTTCGCACTCTTTGCAGCCCATGAGTAACTTCATGAGCAAGGTAAGGCTCAGAGGGATTATCAAGATTAATATAGCACGTGGTTCCAAATGTAACTCCCGCAGCGTTAGGGTTCTTCTCGAAAAAGCGTTGGAGTTCGGAGGCCGGTTTTATATCAACACCGGCTTCTTTTGCAATAGCAAGCAAACGGCGTTGGTATTCCCAGGAATCTTCTAGGCGCATTTGTTCTGGCGGCAAATTATATTTTGTTCTAATTCTATAAAAAACTTCAATAGCTTCTTCGTCTGGTAAATTGTTGAACCAATCTGCTAGTTTTCTAGCCTCGTCTGTTAATTCATCAATTAGCTCTTCCCTCGTTCGTTCTCCGCTTCGAAGAGGGAATTGCTCAAGCACTCCGGATTTTTCTGGTGTTAAGTATGGGTCTAAAAATGTTGATAAAAAGATTTTGTTTGAGAGGTTGTTAAGCAAACATTTCGTTTGCTCAACCAATTCATACAGCAGGCCTGTTTGTTGAGAGGCAACCAGCATGGCTGCCTCAGGAGAATTTGGATCTTGAGCAAGAGCAGTTAACCCTTGATAAACAGCGCACCACTCAGAAGCTGCTCCAGCTACTGCTAAGCTTGTTTGAACTGGGGCAGGAAGTGAGGCTAAAGTTGCTTGGACAGCAGTATACAAACCAACCGGTCCAGCAATTAAAGCTTGATAACCAATAAAACCGATTGTTGTGGCCAAAGAGGTTACAGCGATCGGAACAAAATTTACCACGAGCGCACCAGCAGCGGTCAATGTTAAAGTTGCTAATCCTGTGTAAAGGATTGGATCTAAATATTCATCAGTAGGACTAAAACCATAAGGATTGGTACAGTCAATTCCAACGGGACAAGTTTCATAATAAGTAGTTCTTCCGCCCAAAGGTGCTGAGGGCTCAATTGTGGGAAGCAGTTCTCCTGGCCAAGCAATAGTCAAATCTTCTAAATCCAAGGGGTAATCGCAAGAACCACCGGCCTCGTCACAATCATGGCAGAAGGTTGGATTTGCCGCCCCATCGGTGCAGGTATAAGAAATGTTTCCCTCACACCAATTTTCCCCCTCACCATAAAAGGTGCCATTTCCTCTGATTTCTTTCGCGAAAACAGCAATACCCGGCATTCCGGTCAGAAAAAAATTGCTCAAGATGGCTAGCAGAGAAAGATAAGCGCAAAGGCGTTTAGTAGTTTTGGGCATGATATATTGTTGATGCTTTCCGGCGAATTGTTGTAGAGTAACTATAGCCATGTTTTTAACCAAGGTCAACTTTTTTGTTTTTCTTTGGCGTTGGCATCTTTTTGATATTTTTTTCATTAGCCACTCATTTTACTCATGCTCAAGAATGTTTTGTTCCTTTTACCCCCACGCCCACGTCGTCGTCCCCTTTGCCTCCGCAGTCAACTGCGGTTTTGACCATTAAGCTTTTCAAAAACCCATTACTTTTGCCAGCTCTTGCATCAGCTCGTTTTGTCTTCTTTGCAGGTATGCCGTAGATTCTGGGGGTATTGGCATTCCGTGTTCGACCAGCCAACGTTGACCTTCTGCTGTGGCATAATATTCTTTAAATTCTTTAAAAGGTGGATTATTTAATCCCAGCCTTTTAAACAATTCCATTGGAATACTTTCAGATTTTCCTGTTATGTTTGTAATTATGTGGCCCAGTTCGTGAGCAGGAATTCCAGGTGGAGCGATCTCGCTAATCAGAAAGTAGTCAGTTTTTGGAGGGATGGGTTCGGAATATCCAGCTACCCCGTATCCTGAATTCCAAGTCATTCCTGTATATCCCGTGTAGTATTTCATGGGAAATGCTTTAAATTTTTCGTCAAAATACTCATGGCTTTCCAAAACTATGCGAATGTTTGGATTTTCTTTTGCAATAAATTTGATTTCCTTGACCAGCCTAGGGTTAGCTTTAGAGACGAATTGTTGGGGAGTAATTCTAGAGCTGTGAATCACATTTGGAGGAAAATTTAAGGGTTCTTGCAGATTCTTAATTGCAATTGGTGAATAGTAGGGCGACAGAGTGGCGAAAGCGGCTAGTAGGAATAGGGCTGTAGGAGCGCTATTGACGGCTTGCCGATAGGCCTCATCGAGCATCAAATATTTGTTTACATCAGTGATTGTGGTTTGCATAGTAATTGCGATTCCTCCTGAATTGGTATGAACTGCCTCCGCAAAGCCTTCATAAAATAATCTGGTTAACATTCCAAGTATTGGCGACCAGCGCAATACCGGATCATTAAAATGATAGGGTTGGCCCGGCATGACAGTAAAAATTTCTTTGGCTGTTTTGCATCGGCTTCCTGTAGACGTATCATCAAGGCAGCCGAACTCGCATGGCTCAACGTTGCCAATGCACCCTGCTGTGCTGCAAGTGACTAAGGAAGAAATGGTGCAATAGTTTTTTCCGGGGGGATCACAGGAGGCACATTGAGTGACGCAACTGATGGTGTTGGGGTCACAGCCTCCAGGGCAGGGTTCACGAAAGGTCCACAGCAAGTTTGCCCCACATTCCTGAATTGACAAATTATCGGGGCCACACCGCTTTTCTCCTTGGGTGGGGCAAGTAACACTGGGGTAATTTGGGGTGGAAAGCGGGGTGGGCGTTGGTGAGAGAACAGGTTCTTCCGCACAGTTTTGGTTATCCATACAAGTGCCATAAGCGCAAGGCAAAAAATGTTTCACAAATTGGCCGCCTTCTAAAGCGCAAAGATAAACAGTGTTGTTTAGGCAGATTTTTTGGCCAGCAAAGGAACATCCCGCTCCGTCATAAAGAGTGCCGTAGTCCTCAAAAACACATTTACAGCCAAACAGCCCCAAAAAACCTTGCCTTTTGGATTTGCCCTCGTAGCATTTAGTCTCTCCCCGACAGCAACTTTGGCCCAAATGGCCACAGTTGGCAATGGCGGGTGGCTCAAGGGGGTAATCACAGGTGCCGTTGGTTTCATTACACGCATTGCAGGGTGAAGATTCCACCAGCCCGCCAGTACAGATCTTGGCAACACTGCCCTCACACCAATTTTCCCCCTCACCATAAAAGGTGCCATTTTCCCTAGTTTCTTTTGCCAGGATAGTAATGCCTGGTATTCCGGTCAAGAAAATATTGCTTAAGATGGTCAGCAGGGAAAGATAAGCGCAAAGGCGTTTAGCGGTTTTGGACATGATTTATTGATATTTTCCAGTGGATTGTTGTAAAGTAACTATAATGATGTTTTTAACTAAGGTCAACTTTTTCTTATTTTGCTTTGGCGTTGGCATTTTCTTGATGCTTTTTTCATTCCCCGCTCATTTTGCTAATGCTCAAGAATGTTTTGTTCCTTTTACTCCTACGCCCACGCCAAAAGCATGTTTATCCCCCAATCTCTGCATTGATCAGGCGAGCTGCCATGAAGGCTGGAACGGAGTTTTTTTGTCTGGTTATGATTGTGCCTTAGGTTATTGTTGCGTGGTGGCGGAACCGACTTCTGTTGGCGTCCCGGCGCCGGTTTATTCTCCCTCAGGCTGCCGCAACGCCGACGGCACCCGTTCTCCCGAGGGGACCAAAAGATGCGCCCTGGCGGATAAAGTAATTCAGGAATGCCAAAAGCTGGAGTTCTCTTTTTT
>PFEM01000016.1:3459-9879 GCA_002793635.1 Candidatus Shapirobacteria bacterium CG10_big_fil_rev_8_21_14_0_10_48_15 | reverse complement strand
TCCAAACCTACCGGCTTCACTTCTTCGCCACCCCCAATAATCCGCACCACTTCGGTCAAGGCCCAACCGGGAATAATGAGGTTTTTTGGCAATTTAGTTTCTTTGAAACTGTTTTTAATGCCGTTAATTTTTTTGACCGACAAGCGATAACCATCAGTTGCCACCAGTTGCAATCCTTGATCAGTAAAAGAAACCAGCACGCCCGCCAGAACCGGTCGGCTTTCGTCTTGGGCGGCCGCAAAAGCCACTTGGGGCACGGCGGCAGCCAAATCGCTGACCGTCAAAGAAGGTTTTTGCTTTGCCGAAGGGATCGCGGGAAACTCTTTGCTGGATAAACCCACCAAATCAGCCTGATAAGCACCGCAGCTAATCTTTAAACTATTTTCTTTTGTTTCTAAGCTCACTTTTTCGGCGGGCAAAGAAGTCACAAATTCCGCTAAAGTTTTTGCCGGCACGGTAATTTCGCCTTTTTCAATAATTTTGGCCCCGGCCCAAAAATTAATGCCTGTTTCCAAATTAGTGGCCGAAAATCGCAAACGACCCTGGTCAGTGGCCAGCAAAACATTGCTTAAAATCGGGAGTTGAGCTCTGGTGGAAATGGTTCGTCCCACAATGATTAATCCCTTAGCCAAGTTTTCTTGAAGAATGTCTAATTTCATAATGGTTTTAATAAATAACCTATCACGTTTTACTTTTTAAATAAACTAGTAGTTGTAGTAGTGGTGTGGATAAGTGTAAAAAAACTCCGGCCAGAATCAAGTTTCGGCTTTTGTTTTTGTCTAAAACCGGGTTGGTAATTAACGGTGAAAGGTGGGCAAGTGGAAAAGATCGCCAAGTTATCCATAAAGCTTTTGTTTTATCCCCGCAATATCAACACGCAATTCTTCCGATGTGGATAAGTTGTGAGTAATCTTCCCGACACCGTACATAATTGTGGTGTGGTCGCGGTTGCCTAAAAACCGGCCGATTTCAACGTAGGGCAAATTTAAATCACTTTTCAAAAGGTACATGGAAATTTGTCTGGCTTCAGCGATTGTTTTTGGCCGCCGCGGCCCGGTCAAATCAGCAATTTTTAAATCATAATGATTGGCGACGGCGCTTAAAACTTCTTTTGGCCGGACTACCCGCCGGGGCACATTGTTAGTTTCGCTGTTTTGGCCCAAAATAGCGCTGGCCATCTCCGGAGTAATTGGCTGGCCGGTCGTTTTCATTTCCGCAATGAGGCGGAAAAGCATCCCCTCCAGTTTGCGGGTGGAAGTGATGTTGCCGGCCACCAGTTGCGCCACGTCCATCGGCAATTTGATCTTTTTTTGCTGGGCTTTGATCAACAAGATGGCCGTTCTTAATTCGAAATCCGGCGATTGGATGTCAATGGCCAAGCCGCCTTCAAATCGGGAGCGCAACCGGTCCTCTAATTTGTCAATTTCGTCAGGCCGGCGATCAGAAGTCAAAATCACTTGCCCACCGACGCGACTAATGCTGTTAAAAGTGTGGAAAAACTCTTCTTGAGCTCGGTCTTTACCGGCGATAAACTGAATATCGTCGACCAGCAGGAGCCGCGCCGAGCGGTATTTGTTTTTAAATTGATCAGTCGCCTTGCTTCTGATCGCGTTGACAATTTCGTTGGTAAAATCTTCACTGGTGCAATAAATGACTTTGATTTGCGGCGTTTTTAGCAAAATTTCTTGGGCCACCGCTTGCATCAGGTGGGTTTTGCCGACGCCCACCCCGCCGTACAAAAAGAGCGGGTTGTAAGCTTGGCCGGCGCTTTTGCTGACCGCCATGGCGGCCGCGTGAGCCATTTGGTTGGTGGAGGAAACGGCGAAGTTGTCAAAATTAAAATCTGCTCTCAAGCCAGCCCTTTTGAGGATTTGTTGGAAAGAATCACTTTTGGCGGGAGGGACTTTGGTTTTTTCAAAGAGGCCGTCTTGATCATCATCGCTTTGGTTGCTGATGATTTTTTTACCACCTTTAACAATGAAGACTAAATCACATTTTTTTTCAGTAATTTGGTCAAGCGCGTCCTTGATCAGGGAATAATACCGATTTTCAACGGTATTGCGGGCAAAAGCGTTGGGGCAAGCGATTTCGACGATTTGGCGTTTTTGGTCAACGGCCTTGACGGCATTGATAAATGTTTGGGGAAACCAAGTAGAAAAATTAGCGGTCGACAAGTTAAGCTTAAGATTTTCTAAAACGGTTTTCCAAACTTTTAATTCATCCATAGCTGTGGAGATTAATCAACAGGGCAGAAGTAATGATTGATTCTAATTTAAGAAGTTTTCCACATTATGTCAAGCCTTGTTTTTTTTCTGAATTCGATATATCCTAATGTGATGCCCAAACAGACTTATCAACCCAAAAAAGGCAAGCGCGCCAAAACCCATGGTTTTCGCCAGCGAGTCAAGACGCGTGGTGGTCGCCAAGTGCTGCAAAGAAGAAGGCAAAAGGGCAGAAAAAAGCTTACCGTCTAATGCTTCCCAGAAACGCGCGCCTGTCGCTAAAAAGAGAATTTAATCAGCTTAAAAAGCAGGCCAAAGTTTATTCCAGCCGCAGTTTTAGTTTATTGCTTGGCCCTCCGAATCGGAGGGCAGGGAGTGCCCAGTTTGCTTTTGTGGTTTCTAAAAAAATTGATCGGCGCGCCGTCAGCCGCAACCGAGTCAAGCGCTTACTGGCCGCCAGCGTCCAGCCACTTTTACCGCAAATCAAACCAAGTTTGACCGTCGTTTTTTTGGCCAAAAAAGATATTGTGACGGCCAGCCAAAAAGAATTGGCCCAAGAGATAGAGGCAATTTTTCAAAAAGCAGCCATCTTTAGAAGTGACTAAAATTCTTTTAAAAATTATTCGTTTTTACCAGCGTTATTTTTCTTCCGGTCGGGCTTGCCGTTTTTTGCCCTCCTGCTCGGAATACACTTATCAGGCGATCAGGCGCTATGGTATAATCCGAGGCGCATGGATGGGTGCTAAAAGAATCAGCCGCTGCCATGCTTGGCATGAAGGCGGCTGGGACCCGCTTTGACGATGTGGCAAACTTTACTCTATCAACCATTAGTTAACACGCTGGTTTTTTTAAACCAGTTATCCGGTAATTTTGGCGTGGCCGTGATTGCGGTGACCATTATTATTCGTTTGCTTTTAGTGCCGCTGACGCACCCTTCGTTAAAAGCCGCCAACAAAATTAAAGAAATTGCTCCGGAGATGGAAAAGCTTAAAGCTAAATACGCCGGTGATAAGCAAAAATTGGCTCGAGCCCAAATGGAACTTTACAAGAAGCATGGCGTCAACCCGGCCGCGGGTTGTTTGCCGCAAATTATTCAAATCGTGATACTGATCGCCTTGTATCAAGCCTTTAATCAAGTGCTGACTACCAGCGGGGAAACGATCAGCAAACTCAACGAGATCCTTTACCCATTTTTAAAACTACCGGCCGATGCGGTCATTAACACCCGCTTTTGGTATCTTGATTTAACCAAGCCGGACACTTTTAAACTGCCGGGGATTACTTTTGCCCTGCCCGGGCTGTTTTTGATTTTGGCGGCGTTGGCGCAGGTAGTTTCCTCCAAAATGATGCAGCCGGCGGTCAGCGCTTCACAGCAATTAGCCAAAAAAACAGCAGAAAAGCAAGACGATATCGCCACGGCAATGCAGTCACAAATGCTTTACCTTTTTCCGTTAATGACAATTTTAATTGGCTTTCGCTTCCCCTCGGCCTTGGTGCTTTACTGGTTTGTTTTTTCCTTTTCCACGGCCCTGCAGCAATATTTTGTTAGCGGTTGGGGAGGCCTTGAACCATGGCTCAAAAAAATCAAGTTGAAACATTAGCCAAAAAGATTTTTTCCCTTTTGGCAATACCGGTTGATTTAACGGTGGCCAAGCAAAACGAGGGCTGGCTGATCAGTGTGAAGATGGAAAACCCGGCTTTGCTGATCGGCTTTCATGGTGAGACCTTAACCGGCTTGCAGTTGGTTTTGTCGCTGATGGTTTACCGCCAGCTTGGCGAGTGGGTGAGGCTGACCGTGGATGTTGACGGCTATTTGCAGCGGCGCCGAGAAATTTTAGAGAAAATGGCTTTGACGGCGGCCCAACGAGTCAGGTTTTCCCAGAAGCCCTACAGCCTGCCGCCAATGAACGCCCGCGAGCGCCGCATTATTCACCTGATCTTGGCCGACGCCCCTGATGTCCAAACCGAATCGCAAGGAGAAGAACCCCAGCGGGGGGTGGTGGTCCAACTTAAGTAAGCGGAATCAGGGTTGCCAAAAGATAGTTTTTTGGTGGCTGATTTTGCTGCTGCCCTCCCAGTTAGGCAAACATTTCTGGTTTGATTTTAGCCAGGTATTGGGTCTGCGGATTGACTACCTCGCCCCGACGCTTTATCTGACGGATGTCTTGGTTATCTTCCTTCTGCTGCTGTGGTTTTGGGAAAAACGCTTGTCTGTAGGGGCGTATTGCAATACGCCCCTACGCGTTGCCGTTATTTTTTTGTTTATTAACTGTCTTTTTGCCGCCAGCCAACCGGTCGCCTTCTTAAAATTTTTTAAAATCAGTGAGCTGTTTTTCTTGGGGCTTTATGTGGCTGAAAAAAAATTTACCCGCCGCCTTTTGCCGGCCGCTTTAAGCCTCGCGGTAGTGTTGACCTCATTGTTGGCAATAAGCCAGTTTTTTTGCCAGTCATCATTAGGCGGTTGGCTTTATTGGCTGGGGGAGCGTCATTTTGACATCAGCACGCCGGGGATTGCCAAGTTTGACTGGCAGGGGCGACTGTTATTGCGGCCTTACGCCACTTTTTCTCATCCCAATTCCTTAGCGGGTTTTTTGCTGGTTGCCTTGATTTTGGTGGCGGCCAAGCTTAAGTTTTGGCGCTGGCCGGTGGTGGCCGTGGGCGTGGTGGCGATCGGCTTGTCCTTTTCCCGGGCAACTTGGCTGGCAGGGGGTTTGCTTCTTGTATTCCACCTCCGTCGAACTAGCCCCCTAAGGAATGCTGCGCACGCCTCAGGGGGCATTTACGCTTTTTTTGCCAGCACCAGTTTCCTGCAAAGAGCGGACTTGGTTAAAGCCGCTTGGCAAATGATCAAAGCCAAACCTTTTTGGGGAGTCGGCCTTGGTAATTTTATTGTTCGTCTGCCTGATTTTTGGCAAGTAGCCGCCTCAACTTATTGGGTGCAGCCGGTCCACAATATTTTTTTGCTCACGGCCGCGGAGACCGGTTTGGCTGGTCTGGCAATTTTGCTCTTTTTTTGGGGACAGACCGTGCGTCGTGTTGCTACCTCACCGTCATTCATGATACTGGCTGCGCTGTTGATCATTTTTTTTACCGGGCTTTTTGATCATTATTGGTTAACTTTGCAGCAAAACCAACTGCTGCTGGCGGTCGTTTTTGGCTTGGCATGGCAGGCAAAAACGAGTAAAATGAAAAAATATGAGGGATGCGGTGGGACTATTTTTAGCCGGCGGTCTGTTGGTTAATCTCCTGATTCTCACGGTTCGTTATGGCCAAGATTTAAGGTGGGGCTGGTGGCGTTGGCTGCTTTTGCATGCTTGTGTGCCGATCAGTTTTTTCTATTTGCTGGGAGCAGGAGCTTACTTTCTTTTTGGTCAAGCAGCGCTGCTCTACGCCACAATTTTGCCGGTTTATTTTTTTGGCTTTTGGAGTTTGCTTGTAGCCGGTTGGCAAAAGCCCCTAAAACAGTTGGGCCACTTGGCGATGCTGGCCGCCGCTTTTTGGGCAGTGTGGCTGCTGATTGATACTCAAGCCTATGGTTTGGCAACGCGCAGTTTTTTGTTAGGGTTACCGCCGGCCCTCTTGTTTATTGGTTTTCAGCTGGATTACAGTTTCAAGCATCCCCAGGAATTTAAAAGTGGCTAGGTCTTTGACCGGTAAAATCGCTTTTAATACAGTGGTTCAAATTGCGGGTAAAGTCGTGACGGTTTTTTTTGCTTTGCTGACGACCGTCTTGCTGGTCGGCTATTTGGGCAAAACCGGCTTTGGCGATTATATCTATGTGATTACCTTGTTGATTTTGTTCGGCTGTTTGGCCGATTGGGGGACCAGTACCATTGGGGCGAGGGAAGCAGCCAAAAATCCGTCGCGGCAAGCAGTGCTTCTGGGCCAATTTTTTTTGTTCAAAGCGGTTTTCAGTTTCTTGGCGGTCATCGGGTTGCTGCTCTTCTTGCCCCGAGCGGTGATTTGGATGGCCCTTTTTTTGCTTTTTAAATCGGGTCGCGACTTTCTGGCGATGGTTTGGCAAGCACGGTTGCAAATGCACAAAACGGCGATCGTGGACATGATCGCCAGCGGCTTAATTTTGTTTATTTCTTGGCTTTTTGTCCGACTCGGGTTGGGGGTTGACCAGCTGCTTTTCGGTTACCTTTTGGCGACGGTGCTGGCTTTGGGAGCAGGCATTTTTTTGATGCGCGGCCAG
>PFEM01000016.1:2542-3395 GCA_002793635.1 Candidatus Shapirobacteria bacterium CG10_big_fil_rev_8_21_14_0_10_48_15 | reverse complement strand
CTGGGAATAATCAAGGGCAGTGATGCGGTGGGGATTTATGGCTTGGCTTATCGGGTTTATGATGTGCTGATTTTAGGGGCGGCCTTTTTGATGAATGCTTTGCTGCCGGTTTTTGCCCGCTGGGGTGATGTGGAGCAATGGGGGAGCAAGTTGCGCCAGACTTACCAAAAAGCTTTTGATATTTTGCTGGTCGGCGGTTTTTTGCTCGCGGCGACGGTTTATTGGCTGGCGCCTGTCATTATTGGGCTGCTGACCCGCCAACGATTTGTGGAGTTTGCCCAGGCCGTGGAGGTGATGCGGCTTTTGACAGTGGCGGTTTTTTTGGCTTATCTCAATCACCTGACCGGTTACACGATTGTGGCTTTGGGTAAACAGCGGCCTTATTTTTTGGTGGCCCTAAGCGCCTTGATTTTTAATGTGACTGCCAACTTGGTGGTGATTCCCCGGTTTTCCTATTATGGGGCGGCCGTGGTGACAATTTTTACGGAAGCATTGGTCTTGCTGATCACCACGGTGTTTATTTTTAAGTTGCTGCACTTTGTGCCGTCATTGGTTTCTTTTCCGCGCACCCTGATGCAATTGACGAAACAGGCTGCCAAAAATGTTTTTTTAAGTTAACTTTTGCCTGAACAAAGGCAATCCCTTCCTGCCGTAATTTTTGCCGTTGGCTTTTACCCCCACTTTGGCCGCAAAACAAAAAACCTTTAGCGAGCGCGCCGTCTTTTTTGACCACCCGGTGGCAGGGGATTTGCGGATCACGATTACCGTGCAGTGCCCAACCAACCAGCCGGGCGTCGCGGGTTGATAAGACCCGGGCAATCGCCCCATAGGTAGTTACCTTACCGGCAGGAAT
>PFEM01000016.1:0-2490 GCA_002793635.1 Candidatus Shapirobacteria bacterium CG10_big_fil_rev_8_21_14_0_10_48_15 | reverse complement strand
CAATTGTAAATTTTTAATTCTGGATCATCAGGCGTTTTTTTGCTATGATGGCCTTGATGGAAAAGCCATTATTTGTCCATACTGATGGCGGGGCGCGCGGTAATCCCGGTCCCGCGGCGGCGGGATTTATCGTCCGGGATGACCAGAAAAAAATTTTGGCGCAGGGTCAAAAATATCTTGGCAAGACCACTAATAATGTGGCGGAATATGCGGCGGTAATTGCGGCTCTGCAGTGGTTGCTTAATTCACCCGTCACTTCGCCCCAATCACTGATCACTTTTTTTCTTGATTCCAAATTGGTGGTCAATCAACTCAACGGCCTTTATAAAATTAAAGACGCCAAACTGCGCGTTTTGGCGATTAAAGTGCGTGGTTTAGAACAGCAATTGGGTAAAAAAATTATTTATCATTTTGTTCCCCGTTACCAAAACAAACAGGCGGATTTTTTGGTCAATCAATGTCTTGACCGCGAGTTGATTATAAGCTGATTTTTTTTCCTGTCAGGGTCAGTGCAGATGGCCCCAAGTTTTTTCATATATACTTTTTTTTAGTCAAGACTCTTTCTTGAAAAGAGCGCCGGTTTTCTTTAAGATAGAAGAATGATTACTGTCCAGCAAAAGTTTGAAAAAAAGCCGGTAGCGATTGTGGCGGGCGGCGCCGGTTGCCTGGGATCTTTTTTGTGCGAGGCGTTAATTCTGAACGGTTGCCGGGTGATTTGCCTTGACAAGCTGTCGGTGGGCAGAAAAGAAAATCTCCAAAAAATTTTTTCCTCTCCGGATTTTTCTTTTTTCAAGCATGATTTGGCCAAACCGTTTGCTTTTCAGGATGACGTTGCGTTTATTTTTAATCTGGCGGTTTTCCCGCAGTCTTCGCAAAATCTGCTTGGCCTGGCCGGAAGAACCGGGGCCAAGTATTTAGAGGTCAGGGGGCTGGGTGATCGACAGGCAATGGCTTTTGGCCAAGTGAACGCGCGGGTAGTTTATGTCCGTGATGTTTATGGCCCCCGGATGAATCTTGACCGCCAGAGTTTAACGGTTTCCTTATTTAAAGCGGCTATTTTTGGTTTTCCCTTGAAACTTCCCGGCGACGGCTTGGTCAAAGTTTATCCCACGTTTGTGGCCGACGTAATTTATGGCATTACCAAGGCCATGTTTGGGGCGGGGACAGATGGCCAGCAGCTGGCCTTGTTTGAAAGACAGGGGGTCAGCGCGCTGACTCTGGCCAAAAAATTGCAAGCCAAAAGCAGCCGCGAGTTAAAAATCGAGCGGCAATCAGGGGCCAAAAAATTGACGGATGATCTTTTTTCCAATCAACTTAAATTCAGTGCGGAGTGGCATTCCCAGACCCTGCTGGATGAGGGGATTGAGCGGACGCTGAAATTTTTTGCCGGTCGGAAAAGGGCGGCTTTGCCTCCAGAGCAAGAGGCAAGCTTGCTTACATCATTGCCACCGGTGGTGGGCCAGCCAAGGCGGTCAGGGCCGTTGGTTTTTTTGGCGCTGGCGGTTTTAATTTTTTTGGCGCCGTTTTTATTTTTAATGACCGACTTTTTTTGGGGCGGTTACCATTTGCAAAAATCCCAGCAGGCGGTGCTTGATTTGGATTTAAAAACCGCCAAACGCAGCGCGCAAAAATCTACCAAATCATTTGTACGTCTCCAAAAAGGCCTGGGTTATTTTGCGCCTTTTTTTGAGCTTTTGGGCCAGCGAAAAATCTACCAGCAGGGCAACCAGATTATTAGTTTGGCCAAAATCAGCACGGACGGTTTGGCTCATTTGGGTGAGGTGGGGGAAACCATGGAAGACTTGGCGGGATTTGTTCTCAAAGACGAAGCCGGGGATTTGGCCGCGCTCACGTCGCAAATGGCGGCAGATTTTGATTACAGTTACCGCCAGTTTTCTTTGGTGCAGGCGGAATTGGAGAAAACGCAGACAACGGTTTGGCTGGCTCGTTTTGGGCGTTGGCAGCAGCAGCTGCCGGCTATCCGCCAGTTGCTAGGAGATGCCAAGGCCTTGGTGTTAACTTTGCCGGAGCTGACCGGTGGCCGTCAGAAAAAAACCTATTTGGTTTTGCTGCAAAACAATCATGAGCTGCGGCCCACCGGCGGCTTTATCGGCTCTTTTGCCTTGGTGACTTTTGATCGGGGACGGCTGGTTGATTTTGAAGTCCAGGATGTTTACAACGCCGACGGCCAGCTCAAGGGTCATGTTGAACCGCCGGCGGCCCTCAAAAAATATTTAGGTGAAGCCAATTGGTGGTTGCGTGATTCTAATTGGGACCCTGATTTTCCCACTTCGGCCCAGCGGGCGGCCTGGTTTTTGCAAAAAGAAACCGGTCGGAGTGTCAACGGCGTTTTGGCCAGCAATCTTTTTTTGGCGCAGCAGCTTTTGACCGCGGCAGGGGAAATCCAACTGCCTGATTTTGACGAAAAAATTACGGCCGCCAATCTTTTTGATCGGGCTGAGTATTATGCTGAGGTCGGTTTTTTCCCCG
>PFEM01000029.1:6777-8338 GCA_002793635.1 Candidatus Shapirobacteria bacterium CG10_big_fil_rev_8_21_14_0_10_48_15 | reverse complement strand
CTGGCATTGGCCGGCCTGGCAGCCATACTGGCAAATTTCGACTGACTGCCATTGGCAAAAGCTGTCAAAGAACTCCCGGCATTCCTGGCTGGCCTGATTGTTGGCTTCGCAGCGTCGCGAGCCGACCGGCTGACCGTCGCAATCGCAACTGGCTGGTACCAAGGAGGCTGATAAACTGGGGGTGGCGATCACCGCTTCTTCTAAATTAGTGATGGCCAGCAGCCTTTTCAGTTCTTGCCCGGGTTGAGCCTTAGTGGCTTTGCCGCCTCCCAAGCCTAATTGTTGTTCAAGGGGAATTTTTCCAAGGGAAAGGGAGATAATCACCCCGCCCAAAATAATTACCGGCAGCAGCGGTAACAAAATTCCTTTCACTTTTTCCAAAACAGCCAATAACTTAGGCATTAAACTAATTGCTTTCACTATAGATAATTTAACTTCACATTTCAAGGCCATCACTTGATAAGGTATAATGGGGGCATGTTTAACCTCTTCGGTAAGCTTTTGGACACCAACGCCAGGGAGCTTAAAAAATTCCAGCCGCTGGTCGAGAAAATCAACTCATTGGAACCGGCGGCTAAAAAATTGGCTCAAAAGGATTTTTCGGTCAAAACCGCCGCTTTTCGGGAGTGTCTGGCCAAGGGGGAGACTTTGGACGACCTTTTGCCCGAGGCGTTTGCCCTGATACGGGAAATGATCTACCGGACTGTTGGCGAGCGGGCCTATGATGTTCAGTTGCTGGCCGCGATTTGTCTGCACCAAGGCAAGATTGCCGAGCAGAAGACTGGTGAAGGCAAGACTTTATCTGCCGCCATGGCCGCCTATCTTAATGGTTTGGTTGGCCAAGGAGTGCACGTGGTGACGACCAACGATTACTTGGCGCGGCGGGATACCGGGTGGTATGGTCAAGCATTGCAGGCGACCGGACTTTCTTTGAGCTGTATTGTCCATGAGGAAGCGTTTTTGTTAGATCCTGCTTACGAGCAAGCGGGCCAGACAGATGACCGGCTGCGTCATCTGCGGCCGATTGAACGGCAGGAGGCTTATCAGGCGGACGTGACCTACGGGACCAACAATGAATTTGGTTTTGATTATTTGCGTGACAATATGGCGTTTTCGGCTGATCAGATGGTCCAGCGTGGCCATCACTTCGCGATTGTTGATGAGGTGGACTCGATTTTGATTGATGAAGCCCGCACCCCGCTGATTATTTCCGCGCCGGACACCGAACCGACCCAAAAATATTATGATTTTGCCCGGTTGATTCAGGGTTTGGAGCCGGAAACTGATTATGTCATTGACGAAAAACTCAAAACGGCCAACCTGACGGAATACGGCATTCGCCGGGTCGAGCGCAAGTTGGGCGTGGACAATCTTTACGAAAAAGACTTTGATACCATCAAACATGTCGAAAATGCCTTGCGAGCCAGAACCTTGTTTTTGCGCGACCGTGATTACGTGGTTAAGGATGACCAGGTGACCATTGTGGATGAGTTTACCGGCCGGTTGATGCCTGGCCGGCGGTGGAGTGAGGGGTTGCACCAGGCGGTGGAAGCCAAAGAAG
>PFEM01000029.1:0-6719 GCA_002793635.1 Candidatus Shapirobacteria bacterium CG10_big_fil_rev_8_21_14_0_10_48_15 | reverse complement strand
GACCAACCAACCAATGATCCGTCGGAATTATCCGGATGTGGTTTACAAAACCGTGCGGGCCAAATACGCTGCGGTGGTGCGAGAGATTATTGAGCATTACCAGCGCAAGCAGCCGGTGCTGGTGGGAACGAATTCGATTGAAAAAAACGAAATTATTGCTCATTTCTTGGATCGTAAGGGTCTCCCCTACAACCTTCTGAATGCCAAACAGCACGAAAGAGAAGCCCGGATTTTGGCGGATGCCGGTCGGTTGGGTAGTGTCACCGTGGCCACCAATATGGCGGGCCGGGGCGTGGATATTGTTTTGGGTGGTGATCGTCAGGATCGCGACCCGCAAGAGTGGCAAAAGGAACACGCCCAGGTCGTGAAGTTGGGCGGTTTGCATATTATCGGCACCGAGCGGCATGAATCGCGGCGGATTGATAACCAGTTGCGGGGCCGCGCCGGCCGGCAGGGTGATCCCGGTTCATCACGCTTTTTTGTTTCGCTGGAAGATGACATCATGCGGCTTTTTGGCGGAGAGCGGATTGCCCGCTTGATGGAGGTTTTAAAAATTCCCGAAGGCCAGCCGATTGAACACGGGATGGTTTCCAAAGCGATTGAACAGGCTCAGGGTAAAGTGGAGGCCTTTAACTTTGAAGCGCGCAAAAGAGTGGTGGAGTATGACGACGTGATGAACAAACAGCGGGAGATTATCTATGGTAAGCGTCGCCAGATTCCCGACAAAAAAGCCCTGAAAACCTTGTTTGGCCAGGAAATTGAAAATTTGGTCAGGATGCATACGGCCGAAGAAAACCAGCCGGACTATGAACAGATTTTGGTCGGTTTTTTTGAGCTTTTGCCGTTGGATGTCGCTTCCCAACAGCGGCTCAAGGCAGATTTGACTCGCTTCAAAAAACCGGCCCAAATTAGCGAATTACTCAATAAATTGGTTGATCAGGCTTACGGCGGGCGGGAAAAACAGTTTGGTTCGCCAACCATGCGCCAAATTGAAAAATTTGTCTGGTTGCAGACGATCGATCGGCTGTGGATTGACCATTTGGATGCCATGGATGATTTGCGGGAAGGCGTGGGGTTGCGCGGTTATGCCCAGCAAGACCCGTTGGTGGAGTACAAAAAACAAGCCTTCGATTCTTTTGAAAGGCTGGTGGGAACGATTGACCAGGAAGTCGTCCGGCGGCTTTTCCGGATTCAGGTCGCTCAACCGCCGGTCATGTCCCGCCAGGCCCAGACTAATGAAGATCGTCAAGACGGGATCGGTTTGATTGGCCTTAGTTCCTCCTCGGATGGTGCCCAGAGGACTCCTCCGAGGTGGAACGCCATGGGTAGCACCAATCGCCCGGTGGCTCAACCGGTTAGGCCTCATCACGGCCAAAAAAAGCTCGGCCGCAACGATCCCTGCTGGTGCGGCAGCGGTAAAAAGTGGAAACGCTGTCATTATCCGCAATTAGGGTAAATAATGGAAAAAACAGTGTTAAACTTAAAATATGAAATTTTTTGATCGTCCCTTAAGCCCTGATGAAATAAAAAAACTTCAAGACCAATGGGGAGATTACCTAAAAGTAACGGTCGATATCAAAAATAATTGGGTGATTGCTGGTGGAGAATTGCATGCTGATGGTGAGCAATTGCTGCTTAGCAAGGGCAGTCAGCAAGATCATATCTGGGGTGGGGGAATTAATCTTCAAGATAAGCTGATTGATACCACTGCCGTTTTAAATCTTCGTCCACGTTTAAAAAATGATAATTTGGAGATTTTGGATCCAGATAGGAGAGAAAAGTTTATTGGGATTGTTAAAAGTTACTTTAAGCAACTATGGGTTTAAGCAAATACAGTTATCAAGCCGACGCCGTGGCTAATTTGTATCGCGCCGCTTTTTATTTGGCAAAAGGATCAAAAAATACGAGTTTGGGATTTTTGAAAAAAGCAGCCACAAAGATAAAAGAAAAACTGGACCCGGCAATAATCAAAATGGCGGATTTCCCGCGGGACTATTTAAAAACTAGTCGAGACCAACATTATTGGGCGGAAAAAATTTTGGATCAGTATACAAAATTCAAAAACCTTTTGTGAATCTCAAATGAAGAGCAGCCTAGCCAGCGGTCCCAATTGACAAGAAATTGACCAAGGGTGGCCGGCGCCGCTTTTTGACTTCGGATGCCAGCGGGAAGTTCCAAGCCTTGGGGAGTGTCTTTTTTGGCCAGCCGCTTCAGTCGGAGGTAGTTTTGGGGTAAAATAGAGAGATTCTTCTTGTATTGCGGGAGAACTTGATGTTGAAGCTACTCAAGCGTTTTTACCAATTTTTGTGGATTTATCGGGGGAAATTTATTCTCTTTTTGCTGGTGTTGGTGGTGGCCGGCGTCATCGGCAACCTCGGTCCTTATACCTACAAGCTGTTGATCGAAGCTTTGCCCAGCCAAAACTATCGGCAGATTTTGCTGCCCGTTTTGCTTTACGTGGGGGTGCGGGTGATCAGCAACTGGTTGAGCGCCTTGAGCAATTTTTTAGGTGATCGGGTCCTGATTCCCGCGGCGCGTGATGCGCGGCTGACGATTTTTCGCCATATTCAGGACTTGGATTTCGCCTTCCACGTGAACAAAAATACCGGCTCTTTAATCAGTGCTTTTAAGCGTGGTGACAATGCTTTTTTTAACTTATTTAATAATATTCATCACGAAATCGGCGAAGTCGCGATTGGCCTGACGGTTTTGCTTTTTTTCTTCACCGGCATTAGTCCCTTAATTACCATCCTGACCGTGGCGATTTTTGCCGGCAACATTCTTTTAGGTTGGCAGCTGATTGGGATCAACATTGCCAAAAGAAAACTGTTTAATGAGGTGGAAGACGAGCTTTCCGGCATTATTACCGATAACCTGATTAATTACGAAACGGTTAAATTTTTTGCCCAGGAGGTCAAAGAAGAGCGAAGGCTGCGCCGCAGTTTTAGGGATTGGACGCAACGGCTGTGGCAATATGTCAATACTTTTCGTTTGATTGATATTGTCGTGGGTACCGTTTCTAATTTGGGCGCCCTGCTGATTTTTTGGTTGATGATCAAGAGACTGATCACTGGCCAAAGCAGTGTCGGCGATTTTGTCTTGGTCACTTCGTTCATGACGAGCTTTTATTACCAGTTTTTTCGTTTGCTTTATCACCTCCGGGGGATTGCCCGGGATTTTACGGATATTCAGAGCTACTTTGCTATTTTGGAAGAAAAGATTTTGGTTCGTGATCCGGCCAAGCCGGTGAAGCTGCTAAACATTCAGGGCGAGATCAATTTTGGCCAGGTTAGCTTCGCTTATCCCGGTTTCTCAAAAAAGGTTCTCAAAAATATCAATTTGCTGATTAAGCCAGGCGAATCCGTGGCCTTCGTCGGCCGCTCCGGGGTCGGCAAGACGACAATTGTCAGGCTGTTGCTGCGTTTTTATGATGTTGCCCAAGGCAAGATTGCTCTTGACGGCGTGGATATCCGCCGTCTGGCCAAGCGGCAGCTGCGCTCTTTGATCGGCATTGTGCCCCAAGAACCGATTCTTTTCAACAATACGGTTGAGTTCAATATTGGTTACGGCCACCAGCGAGCGACTCATCACCAGATTATCAAGGCCGCCAAGATGGCTAATTTGGACAATTTTATTCAGAGTCTGCCGGAGCAGTATCAAACTCAAGTGGGTGAGCGGGGGATCAAGCTTTCAGGGGGGCAAAAACAGCGGCTGGCGATTGCCCGGATGCTTTTGACTGACCCCAAAGTGATTATCTTTGATGAAGCGACCAGCAATCTGGATTCTGAATCCGAGCGGCTGATTCAAAATGCTTTGTGGAAGATTGCCCGCGACCGCACGTTGCTGATTATCGCGCACCGTTTTGCCACAGTCCGCCGGGTCGGCAAAATTGTGGTGATGGACCGGGGCCGCATTGTGGCAACCGGTTCTCATCAGCAGCTGATCAAAAACAAGCAGGGCATCTACCAATACTTGTGGCGTCTTCAAGCTCATGGCCCTCATGTGCTAAGATGAACTGGTGAAGCCAAAGACGCTGTCCATTTTGAGTTTTAATATTTTGGGAATGCCACTGCTTTCCCGAAAATATGCTCCCCGGTTAAAAAAGATCGTTGAGGAAATTGCCAGGATCGACCCTGATGTAGTGTGCTTGCAGGAAGTTTGGCTGGGAGCGACCAAAAAATATCTAGTCAGGCAGTTGGCCGCGGTGGGGTTTGGGCATTTTTATCGACCGATGGCCGGTCGGCGCTTAAGCGGCCTGCTGGTTTTGACCAAGCCCAAAATTTTTGCCCCCCAAAAATATTTTTTTGCGCCCAGTGTTGAAAACTTCAGCCTGCCTCTCACCGAGCTACTGGTAGCCAGTGGCTATTGCTGGTTTGAATTGTCAGTGGGTGGGCAAAAGATGATTATTGTTGATCTTCACTTGAGCGTTGACTGGCAGTTTAATTTAGCGTCCGCTCAGGGTTTGGGTTTGGGCCGGTTGGCCGAGCTGTCGCGTCTGGCCAAGGAAATTAAAAACTTGGGCAAGCGAAAAATTATTGTGGCGGGTGATTTTAACCTCGAAAAAAACTCTTCGGTTTACCGGAAGTTTTTGCAAATCAGCGGTCTTGATGATCCCGGCCGGGGTTCGATTTTCAAAACGACCTTGTTTAACCTTTATCGTTGGCCTATGGCCAAATCTGGTCAGCAGCGGGACTTTATTTTTACCAAAAACCTTGATCTTAGCAAAATCAAGGTTCAGCTGCTTTGGGTTCAGCCTTTTCCTCAAATCGGCTGTCTTTCCGACCACGCGGGGTTATTAATGGCGTTAAAGTTGTAAAATAAGCTGATGAGGCAAACATTGATTAGGCTGCTGATTATTATGGCGATCGCCGGCATCACGGTTGGGGGGATCAAACTGATTGCTGATCGCCAGCAGCAGGCTGACGCCAAATTTGATCTTTTGGGGCAAATCAAAAAGAGCTTGCAGGGTACGGGTGAAAAAGTTTTGGGGGAAGCCGTCAAACACTTGCCCCAAGCGCCTAATTTGGATGAAGCGGTGGAGGGGGAGGTCGAGCCGATTCAGGCGCCGGTGGACAATATTCAAAAGCAAACCGGTCAGCTGATTGAAGACATCAAAAGTTTGCCCCAAGACCAGCTGGAAGCGGTCAAAAAACAGGTTTTCAAAGAGCTGTGTAGTGTCTTGAAGTGTGAGTGACTCTTGAGGGTTGATGGTTGTGATAGAATTAAATTAAATAAGCAATGGCAGAAATAGGCGAAATGGTTGTGCAGGTTGCGGAGGCGAGCGAGGCGTCGCCGGAAGAGCTGGCACAGCAGTTGCGACGTTTTGAGAACAACATATTTCAGCCTGATCCGGATAAGGAGGCGATTAGGCAAGAAGCAAACGAACTTTTTCCGGCGCTGACGCGTTGTTTTTTTCCGCAAGAGAGCACTGGGCAAGAAGAGGTTTGTGAGCAAATTACAGCAGCAGGGATAGAAGCAGTTTTGCGCAAAACACCCCTTTCAGTTTACATGACCGTCTTGGGGGGCACCACGCGATTTGTTGTTCGTATTCCTCGAGGAGCAAGCAAGCCGGGAGAAATTCCCGTTATTTCGGTAGTCAACCCTCAAAATGACGCAATCGTCAGTAGGGCCAACGAGACCCTAAAGCAGCTGTATGCTAAGGCCTATTCGGAGGCAACAAATAAACAGCCCGTCAAAGACTTCTAAAAATTCAAATTCGGCTGGCGGGCGAGAGAATCAACCTCTTTGACAAAATCACCGCGTTGGGCTTGGTGCCAGGCAGTTACCCCGATCATGGCGGCGTTATCGCTGAACAATTTTTGGCTGTAGGGGGTAAAAACCTTCACCCCAAATTGTCGGGCGGTGCGGCGCGCTTCCTGGCGTAGTTTCAGGTTATTGATCACCCCGCCGCCCAAAACGATTTGCTGGGGCTGATATTTTTCAATCGCTTTGGCCAGTTTGGCCGTTAAGGCGGTTACGGCGGCTTTTTCAAAGGAAGCGCAAAAGTCCTCGATGACTTGTGTGGTCAGTTTCAGCTTTTGAATTTTGTAAAGGCAAGCGGTTTTCAAGCCGGAAAAGCTGAAATTTAAATCGTCGGAATGTTGCATCGGCACCGGCAGATCGTAAACCGGCTCGCCCCTTTTGGCGAGGGCGGCGATAATTGGTCCACCCGGGTAGCCCAATTCCAGCATTTTGGCCACTTTATCAAAGGCTTCGCCCGCCGCGTCGTCCAAAGTTTCCCCCAAAAGCCGGTAGCGGCCGATCGCTTTCACCAACACCAGTTGAGTATGCCCGCCGGAAACCAGCAAGCCCAGCAAGGGAAATTTTGGTTTAAAACCCTGATTGCCTCGCGAATTTTTGGCGAGGCTGGAAAGTAAGTGGCCTTCCATGTGATTGACCGCCAGCAAGGGTTTGCCATACTTTTTAGCCAGTTGTTTGGCTTTGGCGACGCCGATTTCCAAAGCTGGGGCCAGACCAGGGCCGATTGTCACGGCAAGGGCGTCGATTTGCCGCCAGTTTTTTCTCGTCCGCTTTAGGGCCGTGGCAATTGCCGGGCCGATCATTTCTTGGTGCTTTCTTTTGGCGACCGTCGGCATCACGCCGCCGTATTGCTGGTGGTCTTTGATCTGCGAATTAATGACGTTGCTGATGACGCGGTCGTTCACCGTGACGGCGGCGGCGGTTTCGTCACAAGAAGTATCAATGGCCAAAATGGTATA
>PFEM01000035.1 GCA_002793635.1 Candidatus Shapirobacteria bacterium CG10_big_fil_rev_8_21_14_0_10_48_15 | reverse complement strand
ATACAAGAATTTCATCTATTTGTCAATATTTTCTCTTTTAATCCTCTTTTCTAATTCTTTCTCATAAGCAATCTCTAAATTTTCACTTTAAAATATTTATCCAACATACTCTTAATTGCCTTCCTTCCATAACCACCTTTTAAATAAATTTCTCTCCTTTTGGCATCAATTCTACTAAGAAATGCTTCGTAAAAAATCAACTTATAAGGACGAAATGGTTTTGTCGCCAAACTTTTTCCTTCATTATGTTCTTTAAATCTTTTCTTTAAATCTGAAGTATATCCTGTATACAAACCTTGGTCTTTTTGACTTTGGAGAATATAAACATAATAAAGCATTAGCGGCAGCGTAAGAACGTAAGAAATTATTAACAATAATTTCAACGTTCAACGCTCCAGCCGCGTTGAAATTTTTTCCAAAAATTTCTTACGCGGCGGAGGAGGTGGGATTCGAACCCACGTGAGCCTTACGGCTCAAAGGTTTAGCAAACCTTCGCTATGGACCAAACTAAGCGACTCCTCCAAACAAGCTAAGTATACCAAAAGTCGCCCTTTTTCTCATCTCGCCAGGGCCAAACCCCAAACTTGACGGGCGCCGGCCTGTTTGAGAGTTTTGGCGGCTTCGTTGAGAGTCGCTCCAGAAGCAAAAATATCGTCAAAGATCATGAAGCTTGAATCCTGAATCATGAAGCTTGAATCCTTATTAACAACAAAAGCCCCTTTCAGATTCTCGTAGCGGGCTTTTTTGTCGCGCTCAAACTGGGGGGTGGTCTTTTTTTGACGAATTAACAAGTCAGGCATAAATTTTAAATCTAAATTTTGGGCAATCATTTTGCCCAGTAAGGCCGCTTGGTTGAATCCCCGCCAGCGCAGCCGGCTGGAGTGCAAGGGAATCGGCACCAAGATCGCCTGGCGGCAAGCGTTGACAAAAATTTTATCTTCGCCGCAAAAACTGACCAAGGCTTCCGTTAAATCAGCGGCCAAGTCAGTAATAAATTTGTATTTGAGCTTCTTAATTGCTTTTTTGATCAGGCCCTCATAGCGAAAAATCGACGTCAAACCGTCCAAGCTATTTTTTTGACGGCAGCCGGGGTGAGCCAGACCACCCGGGCTAAACTGACTGCAAATCGGACAAATTCGTTCCGGTTGCAGCAGCAAGCGGTTCAAACAAGCGGCACAAAAGTAGTTTCCCGATCGGCCGCAACCCAAACACCGCCGGGGGAAAAGCAGGTCCAAAAGCACAAATCTATTCTACAGCAAAAATGGGGCCTTTCACCAAACAAACCTTGAGCGCACTCAAGGCGAAGCGAAGTGTGGAGATGGCCGGAATTGAACCGGCGTCCAAGAAAAAATTTTTAAAATTTCTACAGGTTTAGGCTGCTTGATTTCGCGGTGGGAGTAACAGCCCCACTCCTAACCACCGCGATTTTGATCATTCTTCTCCGCTCGAGTCTGATCAGCGACTCGAAACTGACGCCCTGACTGGGTTGTCACCCAACCGGCTCCATCAGGGAAGAACCGATTGAATGCCTGGCTATCAGGCTGACGCGGAAACGCGTTTAAGCAGCGGCCGCGTAGGCGTATTGATAGCTAGGAGCAACCGTGTAATCGTTGCCAGTTAGCTTTTTGAAACAGTTGACAGCTTGTTTCAGGCTGACCTGCAATTTTAAAGAACTTGTCCTTGTCGAAACCTTTCATCCCCAAAAAAATGTTCGAATGCTCAAAATTTCAAATATTCAAAACAAACTAAAATCATCTTGAACATTCGAATCTTAGAACATTTGAATGTTTCTGCTTGCTTCGCGCTTCTTCATCGCTTCTCTTTTCTCGTATTGCTTTTTCCCCCGAGCCAAGGCAATCTTCAGTTTAATTTTTCCGGCCTTATTATAGCACTCCACAGGCACAATCGTCAATTTTTTTTCTTTAAATTGTTGTTGCAAAACAAACAATTCTTTTTGGTGCAGTAACAGCTTTCTGGCACGGCGCGGATCGTAATTCGGATCCACCTCGGGTGGGTAGGGGTTGATATAAGCATTGCCCAACCAGGCCTCCCCCTGATTAAACTTCACAAAGCTGCCGGCCAGACTCATTTGCCCAGCTTTAATGGACTTGACTTCCCCGCCCGTCAGGCTCAGGCCGGCTTCATAAGTTTCCAAAAGTTCGTAATCAAATTTAGCCCGACGGTTGACAATTGTTTTCATTTCGGAGAAATCCTATTCTATTCCAATGCTATAAATTTTATTTTGGCTCAAAACAAAAATTCTACCGTCTTCTTCCGAAACCACCAGGCCGGTAGCATCTTTCAGCCCTTCCCCAAGATATTGGCCATGGTACTCACCGGATTTTTCCAAGACCACAATACGGCTGTTGTTTTGATCTAAAATATACAAATTATCCTGACTTTCGTCGGTAAAGATTGCTTTGGGCTCCGCAAGGGGTTTGTCAAGCCCCGCCACGCCAAAGATTTCTTTTTGGCCGCGGGTGAACTTCAAAATCTGGCCGCCGGTTTGCAAAACCCAAATCGAGCCGTCAATCGCCATCGCCACCGGCTGGGAAAGAGGACTGGCCTCTTGCAACCACGATCGCGGTTCGCCCAAACCGCCCGCCGCATCGGCGGGTAAAACCTCGATCCCCTCGCCGGTCAGCAAATAAAGGTTCGTCCCAAAAGACTGCAAATCTTTGATCCCCACGGCAATTTTGGCCACGGACGCAACTTTTTTAGCGGCCGTAATTTTGAAAATTTCTTTACCGGTGGCCACAAAAATTTGCTCGCCGAGGGCCGCCACTTGGCTGGCTTCGACCAAATCATTGCCGCTCGCCGCCAAAGCTTGCTTTCTGCTGGCCAAGTCCAGTTGATAAACCGCTTGCTTGCCCGCGTCCAAAACAACCAGCTGACGACCGTCAGCTAACACGGCATCCGTCGCGACTGCCCCTTCTTTAATCAGCACCAGGTCAAAGAAAAGCTCAAGCTGAACTTCATGTTCCCGCACTACTTGGGGGAGAATTTGCGCCAAACGTGTTGTCAAAGCAACCCACTGCTCGCCAGTCTCGCCTTGCACTTTGGCTTGATTAAGATCATCTTGTGCCTGCAACAAAACTTCTTTGGCCTTAGCCGGGTTAAGGGTCACTAGCACTTCGCCTGCTTCCAAATTGGTTTGGGCTTGCTGAAGCAGATTCGTAGTCGTTTCGGCCGTTTGGCGTTTTTGCAGCTTTTGTTGGCCAAAAAAGACACTCACTCCCAATAAAAAAAGCAGTCCCAAGGCCACTGTAAACAGCGTTTGGCGGGACTTTTGCTTAGGACGAGCTTGCAGCCGAAGGTAAAAAACCCGCCAACTGACCGGCAGAATTTTACGTCTCAAGCGGGTCAGCAACTCTTTAACCCTGAAAGCTGCTTTTGGCTTGGTAACCGTCGGACTTTCTTGGGGAAGAAGAGCTTGCGGCTCGATCCGGGCCACTGCCGCCGCGGCCAAGCTGGAACCATTGCTTTCGTGAGTCAACGGTGCCAGTATTTCGGCCGCCTCCGCCACGCTCTCACTGGCCAGAGCCCGGCTAATTGACTTGCCATCCACCAAATGAAAAAAATCACCATTGCCCAGCAACAAGCAATCCCGAGGATGGGCAAAACCGCTGGCGGTGACCACTTGATCGCCACCCGTCAGCAAGATGGCTGTCTTGCCGCTACGCCGCAAAACTACCCGACCACCACCCAAAACAACTAAATAAAGCGCTTGGCCAACCAAGACCACCGCCACCACGCCCAAGTTGCCACCGACTTCAGCGGCCACCGTCGTCACGGCTCGCTTCAGTTTGAGCAAGGGCGATTCGGTAGTCTGCGCACCAAAATATTCTTCATGAAGCCGGGTAATGGCTTCCTTTCCCAACGCCGCTTGCTGGTCTTCAACCTGGGAAAGGGTAACCACCGCTAAAAGTTGGCCAAAAGTGTGGATTTGTGACCAGCCCTTGTCTGTCAGGGCAGTGACTACTTTGGCAGTTTGCAAACCAAGCTGATTCATTAGCTACAAGACGATTAAGGCTAGCAAAAAAACGCCGATGGCGACCAGCAAATGAATCCAGGCAATCATTTTTAACGGCAAATCCAAAATGCCGTTTAAAGTCTGGCTCATCAGCTTGACTTGACGAACCACAATGACCGCAAAGGCAAGATAAATGAAAAAACCCATTAAAAATAAAATCTTTAAAAAGATCCAAGGATCGGACAACAATCTTTCCAGCACCGTCACCAAATTCATCTGGCTCTCCCCTCCAGCTTCTCCTGCTCTTCTTGGAGCATCATTTCGTTGAGAATCTTCACGACTCTGGCCGGCTGCGGCACGGCTTCAAAACAAATTTCCGGCTGCGTCCCGGCCGTCTGAATCAACACATCACCATAGTTAAAAAGCGACCGGACAAAACCGCCCACTTGAACGCTGATGTCCTCAATATGATCGATTTTAGCCGAGCTAATGTGGCGATACAGCAACGTGGGAAAATCAATGTCCACAATCCGCTCGTCAGTAATCAGGTTGACGTTAAACAGCCAAGACAGTGATTTTTCCAAAAAAACCGCTGTCGTCAGCAAATACCAGCCAATCAGGCCAACCAAGTGAAACTTGCCGGGCAAAAAGTCATTTAAGGGAAAAAAGCTAAAAAACGCCGGGGCCACCAGCATCAGGACGACCAACAGGGCCCACGGCACGTTGGTCAACCAGTGACGCCGCAACAGCAAGACCACTTTTTCCCGTCTTTCTTGGGTTTCAAAGTTGACTTTTTTGGGCCGGGTGACAAAAGAGGACCAGGCGCTTTCCGACAGCGGCAAAGTTTTAGTGATCGGCTCAACCGGTTTTGCTGCTTCTTTCTCCACTTTTTTATCGACAAAAATATCAGGCATCGTCGCTTCGCTCCAATTTCTAATTACTAATTTCTAATTTTTAAACAGCCTGAAAATTAATTCATTGAAAATTCAATGAAAATTGAAAATTGTAAATTGGTAATTAGCTTTTATTTTATCACTTCTTCTCGAGATTAAATAATTTTGACTTCAGTGCCAGACGGCCGGGCGCACGCAAGTTAAAGACGGTATAAAATTCTTCGCCCCCTACTTCAAAACCACCGCGGTTGGTCTCAAAAACCAGGCGATTAGTCTTGCCGTCGGAGCCATAAGTCACCTCCACCCTGGTGACCGTGTTGATGCTGCCGCCCAAACTGCCGGCCTGATCGCGCATTTGCTGCAGTGACCAGGGCTCACCACTGCTGCCAAAGCAACTGACATAATCCACCGGCAAAATATGTTCACTACCTTGGCCGGAACGGTAAATCAGCACGGCATTCAAAATATCGGCCATTTCTTCGTTGTTCAGCCAGGGATGAGACCGGCCGCAAGTCGCGCCGGAGCGGCTCTTATACCAACCCTTATAAAACCAAGGAGAACCGGCCTTTTTTTCCCAGGCTTCATTCGTCCAGCAACCTTGATTACCGCAGCTGGTATCCCAAACACCCGGAGTTGTATGGCCGCTGCTGGTGTAGCTGTTCAGGTAACCACCGGCGGTAGAGGCATACCAGGTGGAAATCACGTCATTGCTTTGGTTGGAAACCACCACCAAGCCGCGGGTTTCGGCCACGGCTCGATTCCAACGCTCGTCATTTTTTGAACCTGAATAAACCTGGCATGCCTCGGTAACGCAAATCGGCTTGCCGGCTTTAACCGCGTAGCTGCGGGCGGCAATGGCTTGGGCTTTTAAAGCTTCAAAACCCCCTTCGTCCGCCCATTTCGATGGCATCTCCGCGATCCCTTTCAAATAACTGTCTTCAAAATTAAGCACCCCGACGGTCGTGCTGATGTCTGCCGGCAGATCGCGATGTTCGATGCGGACGTCGCCGTAGTAAGCCTTGAGGATCTGTTCATAACCTTGCCCGGCTTTGGCACGGCCCAAAGCACCGTACTGACTCATGCCTTTTTGGTGCGGAGCGCCAAAAGAAAAAGCCGCCCAGGCGGGCGAAAAACCGGGATTAAAATCCGGCCGGGCATTGGGATCATCAGCCAACGGCACCTCACCGACACTGGTTTGAAAAGTGCTGACTTTTTCACTCAACAACGCTTCCTGCTTCGCCGTCAGGCTGGCCACCCTGGTGGAAATAACATTCAAAAAATCTTCCACCTTGGCCACCTCACCGGCCAAAAAATCGGTTTGCTGCGAAAGAGTCTGTTTACTTTGCGCCAGCCAAAGCTGGTTTTGCTCCAGCTTAGCCTTATCTTCCGCCAAGGCTTTTAAAGCCTGGGAGATTTCCATAATCATTTTTTTATCCTCGTTGGCGGCGTTGACCCGATAAGACAGCTCGCGCGTCAGCTCAGCCGCGTTATCCGAAGCCAAAAAAAGCAAAAACGGCGAAAAATACTGGCGCCGGATGTAAAAGCTGCGCACTTTGGAGTTAAAGATTGTCCGTTGGTACTCCAAGTCTACCTCCCGATCAAAAATTTGCTGACCGACAGTGACCAGTTGTGCTTCGGCCGATTTAATCAGGCTTTCGGTGTTTTGGAGTTGCTTTTGCAAAGCGGCCAACTGCTTTTTGTTGGTGTCATGCGCCGGTGAATAAGTGGAAATGACGGCCTGGCACTCC
>PFEM01000039.1:45590-45957 GCA_002793635.1 Candidatus Shapirobacteria bacterium CG10_big_fil_rev_8_21_14_0_10_48_15 | reverse complement strand
GTTTGCGTTCAAAGTGGGCTTGTTTACCGCCGCGCGCCTCACCTGGTACGCCGCCGCGTTTTTCTTGCTGGCAATTATTTTTAACTTTGGGCAAACCAATGGTCGAAGCTAATCAAGAAATAAAAAAGAAAATTTTGTCTTGGGAATTGGGGCCGCTAACCCGTTTTCAAATCGAGAGGCAGGGGGCGGGGGAGGCGGCGTGGCATAATGTTCGTGTTCCTGAGAATGGTGCGGTTTACATCGGTTGGGGCACGATAAAACATTTGGCTGAAAAAAAAGTTGGTCAAGGCACGATAACGGCCATTGCCGTCGACGGCCAACCGGTTCGCTACTGTGTTGATAGAGGTATAGAAATCCGTTTAGGCAC
>PFEM01000039.1:31705-45539 GCA_002793635.1 Candidatus Shapirobacteria bacterium CG10_big_fil_rev_8_21_14_0_10_48_15 | reverse complement strand
GCATGAGAATTGGGATTGATGTTTCGCAAATAGTTTATCAGGGCAGCGGGATTGCCACTTACACTCAAAAACTAGTCGAAAATCTTTTGCAGTTAGATCAAAAAAATGACTATGTTTTATTTGGCAGTTCTTTGCGTCAACGACAGAAACTAAAAGATTTTGTTCAAGGTAAGCGGGCCATGGCTAAGCTTTACCCTTGGCCAACCCTTTTTTTGGAGAAATTGTGGAATAATCTCCATGTCTACCCGATTGAGAAATTGATCGGTGAAGTAGCTGTTTTCCATTCTTCCGACTGGCTTCAGCCACCGGCCCAAGCGAAAAAGGTCACGACCGTTCACGACGTCATTCCGTTTAAATACCCGGCCAGTTTTTCGCCTCGCGGCGGCCATGATATTGTCGCTAACCAGCAACGGCGTTTGGCGTGGGTCAAAAAAGAAGTGGCTTTGGTCATGGTCGATTCGCAGGCGACCAAGGATGATGTGCTTGAAATTTTGGGCATTCCGGCCCAAAAAATCAGGGTGGTGCGGTTGGCGGCGGACGCGAGTTTTCGGCCTCAACCAACGGCGAAGATTGAGCAGATCAAGGAACAGTATGGTATCAAGGGTGATTATTTGCTCAACGTCGGCGCCCGCGAGCCCCGCAAAAACTTGGCGGGAGTAATGGAAGCTTTTAAACTTTTTTCCCGCACACCTCGGAGGAGGGCTAGTCTTGTCATTGTCGGTAAACAGGCTTGGGGAGAAAATCACGAATATCGAGTACCTGGTATCAAGTATCTAGGATACGTTCCAAGCGAAGACTTGCCGGCCTTATATTCTGGGGCCGCTTGCTTTGTCTATCCCTCTTTTTATGAGGGCTTTGGCTTGCCGGTGTTGGAAGCCATGGCTTGCGGTTGCCCGGTGGTCACGACCGATCGCGGTAGTCTGGCCGAGATTGCCGGTGGTGCGGCGGTGTTGGTTGACCCGGAGAAACCGGCCGTGATCGCCGCGGGGATCAATCAGGCGATTCAAGGTCAAGACAAGCTGCGTCGGCAAGGCATAGTCCAGGCCAAAAAGTTCAGCTGGCAAAAGACGGCGCAAGCGGTGCGGCAAGTTTATGAGGAGGTGGCGGGTGCGCATTAACTTAATTGCCAACGAAGCCAACGTGCTTCACCGGGTCGGTTCCAACCAATACGCCTTCGGGTTGATTAAAGCGCTTGCCGATCTGGATAAAAAAAACGATTATCAGGTTTTTCTCTCCCGGTCGCCATTGGCGGATCTGCCTAAGCCAAGAAGAAATTGGTGGTATCAGGTGGTTGCCCCGGCCCGTTTGGCTAATTTTTGGGCCTTGCCCCGAGCCCTGCCGGCGGCGGACGTGACTTTTGTTCCCGGTCATTATTCCCCGTGGTTTTGCCCTAAGCCGCTGGTGGTGTCGATTATGGATTTGGGGTTTTTGCGTTTTCCCCAGCAGTTTACCAGGCCGATTTATTGGAAACTGAAGTATTGGACCAAATTTTCGGTTCGCCAAGCGAGCCACATTTTAGCTATTTCTCAATCAACCAAAGACGATTTGGTTAAATTTTACGGTTTGCCGTCAAAAAAAATCACCGTTACCTATCCGGGTTATGATCAGCAAGAGGCAAGATTTAAGAGGCAAGATTTAAGAGGCAAGAAAATTAAAAAGAAATATAAAATAAAAAATGACTATATTTTGTTTTTGAGTACCCTGAAGCCCAATAAAAACATTGAAGGCTTGTTAGAAGCGTTTAGGATTTTGTTCCCTCGCACACCGCGGAGGAGGGCAGCCGCCCACCATCCGAGGAGCGCTGGCCTCTCCCTGGTCATCGCCGGGCGCCAGGGATGGCTTTATGAGCGTATTTTTGCCAAAGTCAAGCAGTTGGGGTTGGCAGACAAAGTGATTTTTACGGATTTTGTGCCGGAGGCGGACGTGCCCGCTTTGATGAGGGGGGCCAAAGCGTTTGTTTTGCCTAGTTTTTGGGAGGGATTTGGGATTCCGGTGGTCGCCGCCATGGCAATCGGCACGCCGGTCGTGGTTGCCGACCGCGGCAGCTTGCCGGAGATCGTCGGTGAGGCCGGGATCATTGTTGACCCCAGCCAGCCGGCAGCCATTGCCGCTGGGATTCGCCAAGCCCTGAAAGATTATGATAAACTGTCTCAACTAGGAATAAAACAAGCCAAAAAGTTTAGCTGGGGGAAATGCGCTCGAGAAACACTAACAGTTTTGGAAAAATTTGTATAGTGTAGGGGCAGATCATGATCCGCCCGCAAAGGGGTATTGCTTTGCCGTTCCACCTCCGAGGAGGGCATTCGCCCACCTCGCAGGAGGAATTGCATAATTAATATGATTAATAAAATTATAACTCGCATCAAAAATTATTTTGGGGACTTTGGGCTGATGCTGTTGCGCTGGGTGGGGTTGATTCCCAGCCATCATTGCCGGCGGTTTTTTTACCGTCTGGCGGGCGTCAAGTTTGGCCAGGGAGCCACGATCCATATGTGGGTGAACTTTTTTGATCCGCGTGGGGTGACGGTCGGCGACGATACCATTATCGGTGATCATTGCTTTTTAGACGGCCGGGACCGGATCAAGGTTGGCAGTCATACCGCCTTTGCCTCTCAAGTGCTGGTTTACAATGCCAAGCACGATATTAATGATCCTGATTTTAAGGCGGTGACGGCGCCGGTGGAGATTGGCGACTATGTTTTTGTCGGCCCGCGGGCAATTATTTTGCCGGGAGTAAAGATTGGTCGGGGAGCGGTGGTGGCGGCGGGCGCCGTGGTGACCAAAGACGTGGCGCCCGGTGAGGTGGTGGGCGGCGTGCCGGCCAAAAAGATTAAGGGCAGAGAGCTCAAAGACCTTCATTATCGTCTCGGCCGCGCCCGCCTTTTCCAATGATCGATTTGTCAATCATCATTGTTAATTGGAACACCGCCAAGCTGCTGCGCGTTTGTTTAACCTCGGTTTTTCAGTATACCAAAGGGCTTGATTATGAGGTGATCGTGGTGGATAACGGATCAAGCGACGCTTCGGTTAGGTCAGTTAACGAGTTATTTGCTAGCGAGTTAAAAAAGAAAAAACAGCAACCCGTTAACCCTGCCCAGCCGGCAGGCGGGTCGTTAACGCGCAATAAATTAATAAAAAATAAGAATAATTTGGGTTTTGCTAAGGCCAATAATCAGGGCATCAAAGTAGCCAAGGGGCAGTATATTTTACTGTTAAATTCAGATACTAGGATTGATCAAAATGCTTTTGCCAAATTAATTGAGTTTGCTGATCAAAAAGACAAAGTGGGGATTTTGGGACCAAAGTTAATTAACCCGGGTAAGCAAATTCAGCGCTCCGTCGGCTCCTTTTATACTTTGCCGGTGGTTTTTCTGTCCCTTTTCGGTTTTGACCGTTTTTTACGTCGCGCCCCCTCGCAAGCCCGTCGCGTTGATTGGGTGGAGGGATCGTGCTTTTTAGTGAAAAAAGCCGTTTTTGACCAAGTTGGCCGGCTGGACGAAAAATTTTTTATGTATGTGGAGGAAATGGAATTTTGTTATCGTGCCCGCCAGCTGGCGGACTGGCAAACCTGGTATTACCCGCAGGCAGCCGTTCACCACTTGGTCCGGGGAAGCTCTCCGGAGGGGGAGCAGAAGGCGATTAAGTGGATCCATGAAGGGCTGCGGTATTTTTACCAAAAACATTTTGCCGGTTGGCAAAGGAACGTGTTAGAATGTTTGTTACGCTTCAAGGAAGGCTTATGCGCAAATTCCTAGGCTGGATTGATAAACATATTTTGGAAATGGGCGTTGGCTTTTTGTTGCTCTTTATTCCCCTGTATCCCAAATTGCCCTTATTTGATATTTGGCAGACTTGGGTTTATATTCGCTTAGAAGATTTGCTGGTCGCCTTAGTTGCGGGCTTTTGGCTGGTTCAATTGGCCCGCCGTCAAGCTTCCCTGAAAACAGTGCTGACGCTCCCCATTTTTGCTTATTGGCTGGTGGCGGCGTTTTCCGTCGCCAACGCCATTTTTATTTTGTCTGACCAGCTGCTTAATTTTTTTCCTCATTTAGCCCTGCTCCACTTTTTGCGTCGGCTTGAGTACATGACTTTGTTTTTTGTCATGGTCGCTTCCATTAAAGATTTGAAGACAATCAAGCGCTATTTGGGAGTAGTGGCGGTGACTTTCTTGGCGGTTTGCCTTTACGGGTTAGGCCAAAAGTTTTTAAGCTGGCCGGCTTTTTTGACCATGAACGAAGAATTTGCCAAGGGGACGCCTTTTTTCTTGGGGCCCAATTCGCGGCTGGCTTCCACTTTCGGCGGTCATTATGATTTGGCCGCTTATTTGGTATTGATGATTGCGCTGTGGGCGAGTTTATTTTTTGGTTTTAAAAACAAGCTTTTAAAGGGGGGTACTTTTTTACTGATTGTGTTAGGCTTTTTTTTGCTGCTGCTGACAGCCTCCCGAATTTCTTTTGCCGTTTATCTGGTGGCGGTCGCTTATGTTTTGTGGCTGCAAAAAAAGAAGTGGCTGATTTTACCGGTGATTATTGTCAGCATTTTTTTGTCGCAAAAAGTAGTTGGTTCCGCCCAGCGTTTTGCCAAGACTTTTCGGATCGAACGGGTCGTTTACGACACCAGGACCGGCAAGCCAATTGCCACGCTCGAAGACTTTTTGGCCATGGCGCCCAGCCCGACACTCACTCCGACACCCACGCTGACGCCTACTGCGGTTGTTAAAGTTGCCAAAAAAGCTCCCCCTGCCCCGACTGCCGCGCCGGTAGTGGAGGAAAAGGAGGAAGAATTACCCCTGGGGTCAGGTTTTTTAAGCCTTGAGGGGCTGACCGAGGGAGAAGCCAGGGCCCAGATTATCCGCAAGCCGATTTTCACTACCGGCTTAGAGACGGCCACCATTTCGGCCCAGTTGGCCACCCAATCAGCCGAGTTTTTAGTTAAAAGAGCTTTGGTTTATGACATCTCGTTTACGACTCGTTTTCAGGGCGAATGGCCGCGAGCGGTCGAGGCCTTTAAACGAAATCTCCTACTGGGCAGCGGTCTTTCTTCGATTTCTTTGGCCACCGACAATGATTATTTGCGGGCCTTGGGGGAAACCGGTATTTTGGGATTAACTACCTTTTTGGTAATTTTGACCGTTTTTGCTTTGCTGATCCGTTTGGCTCTCAAAACCGTCACCCGGCCGCTTTGGCGCAGCCTGCTCATCGGCGTTTTGGCGGGCATGCTGGGGTTAGTTCTTAATGCTTCGTTGATTGACGTTTTTGAAGCTTCCAAAGTGGCGTTTGTTTTTTGGCTTTTGCTGGGGATGGCCGTTGGGCTGGTTAATTTGCTGGTTCCCGGTAAAAAAGACTTATTCAAGGAATTAAAAGAGGCGAGTCAAACGCCGTTGCCAACAGTGCTTGGCTTGGCGTTGCTGGCCGGGTTGGTTTTTGGGCCCAGTGTCAAGAATTATTTCACCGGCGATGATTTTACCTGGCTGCGTTGGGCCTTAACCACCAAACCGGGCGAGTTGGGCCTTTATTTTACTCAAGCCGCCGGGTTTTTCTACCGACCTTTGGCTAAATTGTATTTTTACGCTGTGAACCCGTTTTTTGGCCTGCGGCCGCAAGGTTACCATTTTGCCAGTTTGCTGGTCCATTTCGGCAGCAGTGTGGCGGCTTATTTGATCATCCGGTTGCTGACCAAACGGACGTTTTTGGCTTCTTTAGTGGCCAGCTTGTTTTTGATTAACCCCGTCAACACCGAGTCTCTTTTCTGGATTTCCACGACTTCTCACCTTTTTGCCAGCTTTTTCTACTTGTGGGGTTTTGCCGCTTACGTTCGCTGGCGCCAGATCAGGCTTGGTTGGCGCTGGCCCTGGCTGGTTTTAGTTTATACTGCCTTTATTGCTGGCTTGCTTTCTCACGAAAGGGCCATGACTTTTCCGTTGCTTATTTTGGCTTATGATCTTTTTTTCTTTCGCGGCTGGCAGACCAAAAGTCTTTTGAAAAGAGCGGCTTTTTATTTGCCCTTTTGGCTAGTGTTGGACAGCTATTTTTGGGTGAGAAACATCCTGGCCGGGGCTCATGGCCTCAGCGGTGATTATAATTATAATTGGGTTAAATTACCGTTTAATTTTGTCGGTAATCTTTTCGGTTATGTTGGCGAGGTGTTGGCCGGTTTTCGCTTTTTGGCGGTTTATGATGCCAGCCGGGCCTATTTGCGTGATCATAAACTGCTGGCCGCCGTCGCCATTTTGATCGTGGCTGGGCTGGTTTTCAGCCGCGGGTTTGGCGGGGTCAAAAAGTATTGGCGGCAACCGGTCGCCAAGTGGGTGGCTTTTAGTCTGGTTTGGATAATGATTTTGCTGTTGCCGTTTTTGGGATTGGGCAACATTGCCGAAAGATATGTTTACCCCGCCCATCTGGGCATTTTGTTAATTTTAGGCCTCGCTTTAACCAGTCTTTTTCAATGGCTGCAGCGTCGCTTTAGCTGGCTGGCTTGGCTGGCGGTGGGCGGCTTGGTAGCCGGCCTGATGGTTTTTGACATTGGCGAAACTAACCGGAGCCGCCAGGAGTGGTTTGCCGCTGGGGAGATTGCCAATGAAGTCTTGCGGACCATGGCCACTAATTACACCCAGTTTCCCTTAAGCAGCCATTTGTATTTTGTCAATTTGCCGATTCGTCAGCACCGCGCTTGGGTTTTTCCGGTCGGGTTGCCGGACGCGTTGTGGTTTATTTATCGCGATGACAGCCTGAACATTTATCAGTTGACCGATGCTTATGAGGCTTTTGATCATGCCGAACAGCAGCAGGAGCCCACTTTTGTTTTTGTTTATGTTGATGGGGAATTGAGAAAAGCCCGGCAATGAAGCGAGTAGTTTTACTTTTAATTATTATTTTGGCTTTTGGCCTGCGGCTTTATCGGCTCAATAGCCCCATTGCCGATTGGCATTCTTGGCGTCAAGCCGATACCAGCGCTGTTTCCCGAAATTTTCTCAAGCAAGGTTTTGACCTGTTGCACCCTCGTTTTGACGATCTTTCCAAAGTGGCTTCGGGTTTGGACAACCCGCAAGGATATCGCTTTGTTGAGTTCCCGTTTTACAATCTGCTCCAGGCCGGCGCTTTTCGGCTCTTTCCTTGGTTTAGTTTGGAAGTTTGGGGTCGGTTGGTGTCTATTTTTGCCTCAATCGGGGCCTTGATTTTCCTTTATCTTTTGACTCAAAAATATCTTGGTGCCCAAACCGCTTTGCTGGCGGCGCTCTTTTACGCGATCTTACCTTTTAATATTTATTACAGCCGGGCGATTTTGCCCGAGCCGCTGATGAATCTCGCTTGGCTCGGGATGGTTTATTTTTTCGACCAATGGATTTCTGTTCCTAATAACTTTTCGCCTATCACCTATCGCTTATCACTCGCCGTAATTTTTGCGGCCATATCTTTCTTGCTTAAGCCCTATACTTTGGTTTTTTTGCTGCCCGTTGCCTATTTGGCTTGGCGGCGCTGGCGCTTTAATTGGCAAAAGTGGTTGGCTTGGTCACTCGGTATCTTGATCGCCTTGGTGCCTTTCATTGCTTGGCGGGTTTGGATGCAGCAATACCCTGAAGGTATTCCCGATTTTTTTTGGTTGATCAACAAAACCGGGATTCGCTTTAGGGGAGCTTGGTGGTGGTGGCTATTTGGGGAAAGAATCGGCAGGCTGATTTTGGGCGGTTGGGGACTGATTCCTTTGGGCATCGGCTTGATTTTAAAACCGGCCAAAAAGGAAGGTTGGTTTTTTTATGCTTGTTTACTGGCCATCTTGGCTTATTTTGCCATCATTGCCGACGGTAATGTCCATCATGACTATTATCAAGTGATGGCCGTACCGGTGCTTTGTATTTTCTTGGCCAAGGGAGCCAATTTTTTGCTGACGCCTGCTGGTGAAGCCTTTTCTCGCTTCGCCGGTTATTCGCTCTTAGTTATTAGCTTATTGTTTTTGCTGGCCTTTTCCTGGTATCAGGTACGTGATTATTTTAATATTAACAATCCGGCTATCGTGGCCGCCGGAGAGACGGCTGACCAACTGTTACCAGACGAGGCGAAAGTGATTGCCCCCTATGGCGGCGACACGGCGTTTCTATATCAGACTAAGCGGCAAGGTTGGCCGATCGCGTTTGATGTGGAAAGTTTAATCGAACTGGGCGCGCAATATTATGTCAGCGTCAATTTCGACCAGCAAACCAATCAGATGATGGACCAGGGGCGTGTCTTGCAAAAAACCGACCAATGGGTCATTGTTGATTTGACTAAACAGGGCTCTTAAATTAATGAAAATTTTATGGTTGGCACCAATTTTTCCTTATCCACCATACTCCGGTGGCCAGACTCGCAGTTTCAACCTCATCAAAAACTTAGCCAGAAATCACCAAATTACCTTGCTTGCTTTTTGGCGGCCCAACCGCCTTCAGGGGCCGATAAAAGCGATGGCTAAATATTGTCAGCCGATCAAAACTTTTCCCGGCCGACCGATTTGGTCAGTCAGAAATCTTTCCTTGGCGGCTTTTTCCGGCCTGCCTCTGACGATCACGCACTTTTACGGTGACCGGTCAGTCACCAGCGCTTTGCAAAAAGAGTTGGTGTCCCAAAAATATGATCTAGCCCATTTTGAGTCTTTTTACACTTCGCCGTATTTAACCGAAAATTTGGGGGTGCCGACAGTTTTGGGGAACGAAAATGTGGAGTATCGGGTTTATCAGCGGTTTGGCCGCCAAAAAAAGTTCCCCCTTAGTTTGATACTGCAACTGGAGGTGGCCAAAATGAAGCGGTTTGAACAAGCCGCCTGGTGTCGGGCGGATCTTAATTTAGCCGTTTCCGGGGTCGATGCCCAAGCGGTGCGGCAGGTCACTGGAAAAAAGTGTTGGGTCATTCCCAATGGCGTTGACTTGAGCCATTTTCAGCGCTTTAAATCACGAAAGCGGCGGCAAAATGATCCTTTTATTTTGCTTTTTGTCGGCGATTTTAAATATTTTACCAACCAGGATGCGATTAGACTTTTGGTCGAAAAAGTTTGGCCGAAGGTTGCATCACGTTGTCCCGAAGCAACGCTTAGGCTAGTCGGACGCCATCCCAACGATTGGATTAAAGGCTTAGCCAGCAAAAAAATTATTGTTGATACGGGGGTGGATGATATTCGTCAAGCTTATGGCAGTGCGGATGTGCTGCTGGCACCAATGCGGATTGCCAGTGGGACGAATCTGAAGATTTTGGAAGCGATGGCGGCCGGTTTGCCGGTCGTGACCACGTCGGTTGGGATTGAAGGGATTCGCGCTAAAACTGGTCGTGATGCTTTGGTCGCCGACGATCCGGACCAACTCGCTTACCAGGTAATTAGTTTGCTCAAAAACGTCGCTCAACGGCAGCAATTGTCTGCCGCCGGCCAAAAGATTGTCAAGCAACATTATGATTGGCCGCAGATTACTAAAACTCTCGAAAAAGCCTATGAAGGACTTATCAATTATCATTCTTAATTACAATACCAAAGATTTGCTTTTGGATTGCCTCCGCTCAGTCATTCAGGCAACCAAGAATCAGTATCACTACCAGCTTATTGTGGTAGACAATGCTTCAACGGACGGGTCAGCTGCAGCGGTTAGACAATTCAGCCAGCTCAAGCTGATTCAAAGTAAGAAAAATTTAGGTTTTGCTGCCGGCAACAACTTGGCAATTCCTTATTTGCAAGGCCGTTATGCTTTGTTTCTTAACCCGGACACGGTCGTTTTTCCCGACACCTTCACGACCATGATTGCTTTTATGAATCGGCAGCCGGCGGTGGGCGTGGCCACTTGTCGGGTCGAGTTGGCTGATGGTCGCTTGGATGAAGGCTGCCACCGCGGGTTTCCCACGCCGTGGAATGCCTTCTGCCACTTTAGCGGTTTGGAGGCAATTTTTCCCCACGCCAAATTATTGGCCGGCTACACGCTTGGCCACCTGCCGTTGACGACTGTTCACCCCATTGATGCTTGTTCGGGGTCATTTTTTTTGATTCGCTGCGAATTGGGCCAAAAACTTGGCTGGTGGGACCAAGATTATTTTTGGTATGGTGAAGATTTGGATTTTTGCTATCGTGTTAGGCAAGCCGGTGAGCAAGTCTATTTTGTTCCGACGACAAAAATTATTCATTATAAAGGGGTGGCTTCAGGCATCAAAAAGCACAGTCGGGCGATCAGTACGGCCAGCAAACAGACACGCCAAAAAGCCTTAGCTGATTCAGTCAAAGTAATGCGGATTTTTTACCAAAAACATTACCGGAATAAATATCCGGCGTGGATTAACTGGTTGACGATGAGGGGTATTGATTTGCTGGGAATGCTAAGAAGAAGTTATTAGCTACGTGCTAGTAGTTAACTCGTTAATAAATAACTCGTTAATAAATTAATAAAAGATATGAAAGTTGTCATTGACGCCCGCATGTATGGTTTGGAGCATGCCGGCATTGGCCGGTATGTCAGCAGTTTAATTGAGGAAATCGCCAAGCAAGATAAGAAAAATAAATATTTTATTTTGTTAAGGAGAAAATATTTTAGGAATTTACAATTTTCAAATTCCCATTTTCAAACCATCTTGGCTGATTGGCCGCACTACTCTTGGCAAGAGCAAATTTTTTTGCCGCTTTTGTTATTTAAACTGCGGCCTGATTTGGTTCACTTTCCCCATTTTAATGTTCCCCTGCTTTATGGCGGCAAGCAAGTGGTGACGATTCATGATTTGATTAAGCATCACTCTCGCGGTCAAGCCACAACCACCAAAGCCGCTTGGCTTTATTGGCCCAAATATTGGGTTTATCGTTGGTTGATGGGTCGGGTAGTCCGGCGAGCGAAACAAATTATTACGGTCAGTCGGTGGACGAAAAAAGAGTTGCAAAATTATTACCCGGCGGCGGCCAAAAAAATCACCGTGGTTTACAACGGCGTTGGTTCCCTGTTTGCCGACCATCGTCAGCGTCAATTACAAAGCGAAGATGTTTTGGAAAAGTATCAGGTTAAAAGGCCCTATTTAATTTATACCGGTAGCCTTTATCCCCATAAAAATGTGCGTCGTTTGGTTTTGGCCGTCAGAAAAATTGGGATCAATCTGGTCGTGGTGAGCAGCCGCAATGTTTTTTGGCGACGGTTTCGCCACCAGGTCAGGCAGTTGCAGACCGAAAAGCTGGTCAACCTGGTTGGTTTTGTGCCGGATGAAGAATTGGTCGTGCTTTATCGTCAGGCCGAAGCGTTTGTTTTTCCTTCTTTACTGGAAGGCTTTGGCTTGCCGGGATTGGAAGCGATGAGTGTCGGCACCCCGGTCATGGCCGCTAATGCCGCCGCCTTGCCGGAAATTTACGGCCCAGCGGCGCTCTATTTTAACCCGCAAGACACCGATCAGCTGGTCCAGAAAATCAACAGCCTGCTGAACAATCCTAAAATCAAAGAGAGGCTGATCGAGCGTGGCCTTGAGCAAGTTAAAAAATATTCCTGGGTGACCACCGCCCGCCAAACAATCAAAATTTATGAAAGTTGCTTTGGTTTATGATTGGGTGGTGAAGTGGGGCGGGGCAGAGCGGGTGCTGCTGGCGTTGCATGAGATCTGGCCGCAAGCCCCGCTTTATACCAGTGTCTATTGGCCGGCCAAAGCCGGTTGGGCCCAGGCTTTTCAAGTTGTCCCCTCTTTTTTAAATAAAATTCCCTGGGCCAGGCAGCATCATGAGTGGCTGGCGCCGTTGTTGCCGCTGGCTTTTGAAAGCTTTAATTTGGCTGATTATGATTTGGTCATCTCCGTCACCAGCGCGTTTGCCAAGGGGGTTATCACCCAGCCCACCACCAGGCACCTTTGCTACTGTCTGACGCCGACCAGATTTTTGTGGAGCGATTCCCAGCAGTATTTCGGCAAAATCAGCCCGCCGTTGCGGGGCTTGCGCCATTGGGATCAGCTGGCCAGCTGGCGACCAGACCAAATGATTGCCGTTTCCAAAGCAGTTCAGCAGAGAATCAGGCAATATTATGACCGGGAAAGTAGCGTCATTTATCCACCCGTGGATACAGCTAGATTTAAGATTCAAAAACACCAACCTAGGGGAGTCGCCTCGGGCGGCCGCCCAAGGTCGGCTAACCATAACTTAAATTACTTTTTGGTGGTGTCGCGGTTAGTGAAATATAAAAGAGTTGGTTTAGTGGTAGAGGCTTTTAATCAGTTGGGTTGGCCGTTGAAAATTGTCGGCACGGGCCACCAAGAGCGTCGTTTAAAAGCGTTGGCCCGGCCTAATATTGAATTTTTGGGCCAGTTGACAGACGAGCAACTGTTAAGTTACTATCAAAAATGTTGCGGCCTGATTTTTCCGCAGGTAGAGGACTTTGGCTTGGTTGCGGTGGAGGCGCAAGCTTGCGGCCGGCCGGTAGTGGCTTTTCGGGCTGGTGGGGCGTTGGAAACGGTTCTTGAAGGCAAAACCGGTGTTTTTTTTGATCAGCCAACCGTGGCCAGCTTGGTGGCCGCGCTTAAAAAATTTGTTAAAATAAAGTTTAGACCGCTAGCCTGCCGGCAGAATGCTTTGCGTTTTCGCCAGCAAAAGTTTAAAAAGGAAATAATTAATTTAATAACATGAGCTCAAAAGATCATTTGTACGCCTTGATTATTTGCGGCGGTGGCGGTACCCGGCTTTGGCCGCGGTCCCGCAACGCGACGCCCAAGCAATTTTCCAAACTTTTTGGCCAGGATACTTTGTTTCAAAAAACCGTCAAGCGACTGCACGGGCTAGTCAAGCCAACCAATGTTTTTGTGGTGACGACCAGCCAAGCCTATGCTCGCGAGATCAGCAAAGAGGCCCCGGCGCTTCCCGCCCAAAATATTGTCTGGGAGCCAATGAGGCGCAATACGGCGATTGCCTGCGGTTTGGGGACATTACTAGTGAAAAAACAGGACCCCCAGGCCGTGGTTTTAAATTTTTGGGCTGACCACCTGATCGCTAAAGAAGCGGCCTTCCAAAAGGTAGAGCGGGTGGCGGCGCAAGCGGCTTTTGACCACCAAACATTGGTGGCGATCGGCGTTAAGCCCACCCACCCCCATACCGGCTATGGCTATATTCACGCCCCCAAAGTGAGGCAAAAAATCAACGGTGTGCCGGTTTACCGTTTGGAAAAGTTCACGGAAAAACCTGACAAAAAAACGGCCCGAAAGTTTGTCGCCAGTGGCGAATATTATTGGAATTCCGGCATGTATGTTTGGCCAGTCGAGTTTTTTATGATGGCCTTAAAAAAGCATTCCCCGGCCACTTATCAGGCTTTGGCCAAAGTGGCCCCCGTGCTGGGGACGAGCCGGTTTCAACAAGTCTTGGCCCAGGCCTACGAGAAAGCGCCGGAAGTTTCCGTCGACGTGGCGGTTTCGGAAAAAGTCACCAGCGCGTTGATGGTGCCGGCGGCCATCGGCTGGAATGATGTAGGCGATTGGAGTGCCATTTATGAGCTGTCAGTCAAAGACAAGCAGGGTAACGCGGTGATTAAATACGGCAAAAAAGGCGAGTTTGTCGGCATTGACGCCAAAAATAATTTGGTTCAATTTGATGATCAGCTCATTGTTTTGATTGGCGTTGAGGATTTGGTAGTGGTTGACACCACTGATGCTGTCTTGATTTGCCGCCGTGATAATGCTCAGGCAGTCAAAAAGTTAATGGAGCTTTTAAAAGCTAAACAAAAAGCAAAATATCTTTAAGATGCCCTACCAAACTGCCAAAAGAATTTTAGATATCGTTGTTTCCCTGACCGCTTTGGTGTTTTTTTTGCCGGTCTTTTTGTTGGCCCCAATTTTGATCAAGCTTGATTCCCTTGGGCCGGTTTTGGCCGACACCCCGCCGC
>PFEM01000039.1:27947-31677 GCA_002793635.1 Candidatus Shapirobacteria bacterium CG10_big_fil_rev_8_21_14_0_10_48_15 | reverse complement strand
GATGTACAAATTTCGCTCGATGATTGCCAACGCTCATCAGTTGCTCCGGACCGACCCCAATTTAAAAAAGCTTTACCGCCAGTACAAAAGTAATAGCTATAAGTTAAAAAAAGACCCACGGATTACTCAAGTGGGTAGTTTTTTGCGCCGTTTTTCCCTGGATGAGCTGCCCCAGATTTTTAATGTGTTGCGGGGCGAAATGAGTTTGGTTGGACCGCGGGCTTATTATCCCGACGAGCTGGAATCTCAACAACGGGTCTTCCCCCAAAGCCGGCAGCACGTTAAGCAGCTTTTACAAGTCAAACCGGGCATCACCGGTTACTGGCAAGTGACCGGCCGCAGCGAAGTCAATTTTGATAAGCGGGTGAAAATGGATGCTGACTATGCCCAACATCAATCGCTTTGGCAAGATGTGGTGATTATTTTGAAAACACCCTGGGCGATGATTTCCGGGAAAGGAGCGTTATGAACTGGGGCAACATTTTCGGTAGAAGAATGAAAAAAATCAGTTTGGAGGTGGGGGAGCCTTCGACAGCGGCGGTGGAAACGTCAGTGCCGGCAAACACTGACCAGCCCAAAAAAATGAAAAAAATTCTTTTGATTGTCGGCTTGGTGGCGGCGGTTTTGCTGCTGATCGGTGGGTTAACGACTTTGCTGGTGGGTTTGCCGGCGCTGGCGATGAAAGATCAGGCGGCCGCGCTGACGCCCGAAGCCCAACAGGCTTATGAGGCTTTTCAAGCCCAAGATTTAAAGGGCGCGATTGCCAAGTTGGCGGTGACCAGGCAAAAGTATGAAGAACTGGGCAAAACTTATGCTCAATTAGCCTGGACAAGAGTGATTCCGTGGGTGGGGGAATTTTATCAAGATGGAGAGCATCTGCTGGCCGGCGGCCGCCATTTATTGGACGCGGCGGACGTCACGGTGGTCGCTTTGCAGCCTTACGCGGACATTTTGGGCTTGGATCAGTCAGAGGCCAACCCCGATGAGGAGAAACAGCCGTTAACGGCAGAAAAGCGTTTGCTTTTGATGCTGGATACTTTGGAAAAAATTGAACCGAGTTTGGATGAAATCGGCCAAAAACTGCAGGCCGCCCAGAGTGAAGTCGATCAAATTGATCCCCAGCGTTATCCTCAAGAAATTCGCGGGGTCAAGATCCGTCAAAAAGTGATTGATTTGGTGCAAACCATTGATAATACGACGGTGCTGGTCATGGAAGCCAAGCCAATCGTCAACTATATCCGGCCGCTTTTGGGAGTCCCGGACGAAAAAAGATATTTGCTGCTTTTTCAAAATGATGCCGAGTTGCGGCCCACCGGTGGCTTTTTGACCGCTTACGCCATTTTGTCGGTTCAAGACGGCAACTTTAAGCCGCTGGGGTCTTATGACATTTACGGCCTTGATGGTCGGTTTGGCAACCGCCTCCCGGCGCCGGAGCCGATCAAAAAATACCATAAAAACGTCTATTACTGGCATTTGCGCGACATGAACCTTTCCCCGGATTTCAGTTTATCGATGGCGACTTTTTGGGAAAATTACCAAAAAGCCGGCGGCCCGAGGGCGGACGGTATCATTGCCCTGGATACACAATTTTTGGTCAATATTTTGGAAATCTTGGGGCCGGTTGGTGTCGGCGGTTGGGGTCAATTCTCGGCCGAGAATGACCCGCGTTGCGACTGTCCCCAGGTGATTTACGAGTTGGAAAAAATCGCTGACAAACCTCTTGGTGAGATTAAAACTGATCGCAAGGCCGTCCTGGGGCCGTTGATGCACTCGATTATGCTCAACATCATGCAGTCGCCCAAGAAAAAATGGCCGGAGTTTTTCAACGCCTTTTTTACCAATATTAAGGAAAAGCACCTCTTGTTTTACTTCTTTGATGAGGAGCTGCAAAAGACGATCGAAGTGCTCAATGCCGGCGGCCGGATCAGACAATACGACGGTGACTACTTGCACATCAACGACGCCAACTTTGCCGGGGCGAAGTCCAATTTGTTTATCCGGGTCAATGTTGACCAGCAAATTGAGGTGCAGGCCAACGGCGAGGTGATCAAGACCGTCACCATCGATTACCGCAACCCGGCGCCGGCTTCTGACTGTGGCTTGGAGTCAGGCGGTTTGTGCTTGAATGCCCTGTACCGTGACTGGATTCGGCTTTATGTCCCGCAAGGGAGCGAGCTGCTGGATTCATCCGGTTCAGAAACGACTGTCAACACTTATGAAGAGCTGGATAAAACGGTTTTTGAGGCGTTTTATGGTGATCAATCCCCCTTGCGGCCGGAGGGTAAGGCGCAAGTAATGTTTAAATATAAGCTGCCGTTTAAGGTTGATCAGGAACAGGGCTATAAATTGCTGATCCAAAAACAACCAGGCACCTACGGTTACGAATATACCGTCAGCTACGACGGCCAGCAAAAGACTTTTGCACTCCTCACGGACCAGGAAATCAAATTCTAAATGGGTAAAACCTACAAAACTGAGGGCGTGGTGATCAAGCGGTTTAACTTCGGCGAGGCAGATAAAATTCTGACTGTTTTTACCAAGCATCATGGTAAAGTCCGCGCGGTGGCCAAGGGCGTGCGGCGTTTGACCAGCCGCAAGGCCGGCAATGTGGAGCTGTTTAACCAGGCGACCCTTTTTTTTGTTCGGAGTAAAAACCTTGATTTGCTGACGGAAGCGGTGCTGATCAATTCTTTTTCCGGCTGGCGGGCCAATTTAAAAAAAGTTGCGGTGGCTTATTATTTTTGCGAAGTGGTGGACAAACTAACGCCGGATAACCAGCCGCAGCCGGATGTTTACCGGCTTTTGGTGGATTGTTTGGTTCGCTTGGGGGAAGCAGCCAGCTTGGCCAAACTGGTCAGGGAATTTGAAGAAACCATTTTGGATCAATTGGGCTTCGGGCTTCCCGACTCTTGGCGTCGCCAACCGGGCAGCTTGCGGCCTTATCTTGAGCAAGTCACCGAGCGCCCTCTCACCAGCCCCAAAATTCTGCGCTAGTGTGCGGGTGGAGTTTTTTGGTGGGTTTTGTTATCATCTGACTATGGTGGATTTGCTCGCCAAAATTACTTCTTTGTGCAAGCGGCGGGGCTTGGTTTTTCCCAACTCCGAGATTTACGGCGGGATTCAGGGTTTTTATGACTATGGCCCGCTGGGCGTGGAGATGAAAAACAACCTCAAGCGGTTGTGGTGGCAGGAAATGACCCGCCGGCACGCCAATGTCGTCGGCATTGACGGCGACATCATTACCCACCCGCGCGTTTGGGAAGCTTCCGGTCACGTGACCAGCTTTACCGATCCTTTACGGGAATGCAAGCAGTGCCATAAGCGTTTTCGGGCCGATGAAGTGGCCGCTAAGTGCCCGGAGTGCGGTGGCGCGCTGACGGCCGCCAAGCAATTCAACATTTTAGTCGAAACTTCTTTGGGAGTGGTGGAGGGAGAAAAAAGAACCGCTTATTTGCGCGGTGAAGCCTGCCAGAATATTTATCTTAATTATCAAAACGTGCTGGACACCATGCACTTGAAGCTTCCTTTCGGCATTGTTCAAATCGGCAAGGCCTTTCGTAACGAAATTACGCCCAAACAATTTTTGTTTCGTTTGCGGGAGTTTGAACAATGGGATTTGCAGTGGTTTGCCCACCCCAAGGAGATGGACCAGTGGTATGAATTTTGGAAGCAAGCGCGGATGGCTTGGTACCAGGCGCTCATCAGTCAACCCAAAAAGATTCGTTTTCGC
>PFEM01000039.1:0-27894 GCA_002793635.1 Candidatus Shapirobacteria bacterium CG10_big_fil_rev_8_21_14_0_10_48_15 | reverse complement strand
AGTTTTTGCCGCACATTGTTGAGACTTCGGGAGGCGTCGACCGGACCTTTTTATATTTATTGTTCGATGCTTACCGCGATCAAGACAAGCGGGTTTGGCTGCAGCTGGATCCACGGGTGGCGCCTTACCAAGTGGCGGTGTTTCCCTTACTGGCCAACAAGCCGGCCTTAATCAGTCAAGCCAAAGCGCTTTATGACGTGCTGAAAATCAAGTACCACGTGGCTTGGGATGATATTGGCAATATTGGCAAGCGTTATCGCCGCCAGGACGAGGTGGGGACGCCGTGGTGTGTGACGGTCGACTTTGACACGCTGAAGGATAAAACCGTGACGGTGCGCGACCGCGATACCATGAAGCAGATCCGTCTGTCTCTTGACAAACTTCAGGATTACTTTGAAAATGAGTTGGGATGAAGGAAACCTGGTGGGTTTTTGTTTTGATTTTCGTGGTGATTTTGGCGATTGGTGGCTTTTGGTTGGTTCAGGCCAAAAAAAGAGCGGGCGCCAACGCAACGCCGACGCCCACGCCGGAAGGGGTGCTTTTGGAAACGGCTTTAGAAGACCGCCCTTATGTCAGCCTGGTCCCGCGGGCTGATGGCCGCGAATTGAAGCTGACGATCAGCCGGATCAAAAATGCCCAAACGATTGAATATGAGCTGGTTTATCTTTCGGCGGGTTTGTCGCGTGGGGTCATTGGCAACGTTAAACTAGCGGCCGACCAAACCACAATCAGCCGTGATTTGCTGCTGGGCAGCTGTTCCAAAAATGTCTGCAAATATGACGAAGACGTGACCGAGGGGACGCTCACCTTGCGGTTCCGCAGCCCTGAAGGGGTGAGAAAGTTTACGGCTGATTTTAATTTTCAGCAAGGGGACAATCTTTTAACCTCCAAAGACGGTCAGTTTCAACTGGAAGCCAATTTGCCGGCCAGCACTTATTGCCTCACCATGGAGACCATCGGCTTGCCCGCTGACTTTGAGGAGACGCCCGCCAGCCCCATTTATGGCGTCTTTAGCGCCGGCAGCCAAGCTATCAAGGCCAAAGTAAGCATCACCACTGACCAGCCGACGGCCGTCTACCAGTGGACTCGAACTGGCGGTTGGCAAGCGCTGACCGGAGCCGTTTCCCAACTGGCCACTTTTGTGGCCATCGCTTCAGAATAGATAATTTTTTAATTTTTTTTCAATCCCAAATTGCCTTAGTTTCCCTCTTGACAATGGCCAAAAAGACTATCAAAATGGAATAAATTGGTGATAAATGGAATAAACTGATGCTTTTAGGCGAATACCAACACCACTTAACTAAGGGCAACCGGTTGGCTTTGCCCAGCAAAATTAGAACCGAAATTAAGGGGAGTGAGCTGGTTTTGGCTAAGGGTTTTGAACCTTGCGTTTTGGGCTACGAAAAAGCCACTTGGGAAAAGACCGCCCAAACGGAGTTGGCTAAACCGGTTTCGGAAAAAGAAGCTCGTCAGATTCGGCGTCAGCTTTTTGCCGGCGCCAGCCAAGCGGAGATTGACCAGCAGGGGAGAGTGGTGCTTCCGATTAATCTTTTGAGCCACGCCGGCGTGACGTCAGAAATGGTGATTATTGGGGCCGGCGACCACTTTGAAATTTGGCAAAAAGAGCGCTGGCAGAAATATTATGAGACGATTAGCCGGAATGAATGAAGCCCTTTCACACACCCGTTCTTTTACACGAAACGATTAAATCTTTAAACGTCAATCCAGGCGAACGCTACGTTGACGCCACGGTCGGTGGCGGTGGTCACAGCCTGGCTATTTTAGAAAAACAAGGCATTATTTTAGCGATAGATTGCGACCCTGAAGCATTAAAAGCTGCCAAGAGGAGATTATCTTCAGCCTGCCCTTCTTCTTGGCAGCTGGCTTCGGGGAATTTTGCTCATTTACAAGAGATGGCGCAGCAGCGCCATTTTACGCCCGTCGCCGGCGTACTTTTTGATTTGGGAGTTTCCTCTCACCAACTGGAAGCAACCGGGCGGGGCTTTTCTTTTAACCAAGATGGCCCGCTCGACATGAGAATGGATCCCAGCCTGAGTGTCACGGCGGCTGATTTGGTCAATGGTTTGACGCAAAAAGAGCTGATCAAGCTTTTTACCAAATATGGTCAGGAGAGTTGGGCGGCCCAAATAAGTCGGCTGCTTGTCCAATTAAGGTCGCGGCTGCCGATCAAAACGACCCGGCAATTGGCAGCAATGGTCAGCCGGATTAAAGGCTGGCAGGGGGGAATTCACCCCGCCACCCAAGTTTTTCAGGCGTTGAGGATGGCCGTCAATGACGAGCTGAATAACTTGCGTTTAGGCTTGGCCGGCGCCGTCGACATTTTAAAGCCCGGGGGACGGCTGGTGGTGATTAGTTTCCACTCGGGTGAAGACCGCATTGTGAAGAATTTTTTTCGGCGCCAAGCCGTCAATGGTCAAGTGGCCCAGCTGACGAAAAAGCCGGTTCGCCCGACACCAAGCGAGGTAGCCCGCAATCCGCGCAGCCGTTCGGCAAAGTTAAGAAGTATTGAAAAAAAATGAAGCTAGCCAATTATAAAAAAGCCAAAATTGCCAAAAAGACTAAAGAAGCCAAGATTTCCATCCTGGTTTTGGTGGTCGTGGCGTCAGTCTTGATTCTGGCGGGCATCCAGTTAGCCATTGCGCACCAATTGGCCACCACCGGCGGCCAAATCAGGGCATTTGAACAAGAAACCAGCCAACTCCAAACCGCTAATCTGCAGCTTGGGCAAGTGATGCGTGAAGCGGGAGCTTTGGCAAAGGTGGCTGAGCGCGCGCAGGCACTAGGTTTAAAAAGAAACCCCATCGTCGTTTACCTGCCCGCCCAAGTCACCGTCGCCAGTGCGGATTAAATTGCTTTTGATAATTTTTTTTGGGGGGGGCATTTTGATTGCCGCCCGGCTTTTTTATTGGCAAGTGCTACACGCTGACGGCTTAGCGACCGCCGCCGAGCAGCAACACTGGGTTTCTTTTGAAATTCCCGCCAAGCGGGGCGAGATTTTGGCTCAGGATAGTTTTCCTCTGGTCGCCAACCAAGAATCATTTTTGCTGTTTGCCTCATTGACTGACTTGGAAGCCAGTCCGACGCAAATTGCTGCCCAAATTGCTCCCTACCTGCTCACCGACCAAGAAAAGCAAGTTGAAGATAAACAAGCAGTACTGCTGCCAAAAGAAAATTTGCTCAAGCAGCGGCTGCAACGCCAGGATTTGGTTTGGGTGCCTTTGGAACATAAAATTTCCTTAGCTACTAAAAAAGCGCTTGAGGCTTTAGCCATAGCCGGGTTGGGCTTTGAAGAAGAGCAAACCAGAAGCTACCCGGAGGCTTCTGGAGCAGCGCATTTATTGGGTTTTGTGGGCGCCGATGTCAATGGTCGGGATAAAGGTTATTTTGGCTTGGAGGGCTATTATGATTTGGAGCTGCGGGGCCGAGCGGGAGTGATGCGCCGCGAAAAAGACGCTTCCGGCAAGCCGATTTTGGTCGGCGAGGTGGACCAAGAACCCCAAAAAGACGGTCGAGTGCTGGTCACCACCATTGACCGGACCGTGCAATTTTTGCTTGAGGAAAAACTCAAGGCCGGTTTGGCCAAATACGGGGCCGCGGGTGGCAGTATTGTCGTCATGGATCCACGCAGCGGTGCCATTCTGGGGATGGCCTCTCTACCCAGCTATGATCCAGCCAAATTTGGGGAATTTGACAAACAGCTTTATCCTAATCCTGCCATTGCGGCTGGTTATGAACCGGGCTCGACTTTTAAAACCCTGGTGATGGCGGCCGCCCTAGACGCCGGCGCCGTCAAGCCGGAGACGCGTTGCGACCGTTGCGCCGGCCCGCGCCGGATTGCCGAATACAGCATCGAAACTTTTGACGGCCAATATTACCCAGACACGACAATGACCGCCGTGATCGAACATTCGGATAACGTGGGGATGATTTTTACGGCCGAAAAATTGGGTTTAGATAAAACTTACGCTTACTTGCAAAAATTTGGGCTTGGTCAGGCCACCGGCATCGATTTGGAGGAAGAAACCGTACCGGAGTTGCGCCCCAAAAATGACTGGCGTTTGATTGATTTGGCGACGGCTTCTTTTGGTCAGGGGGTGGCGGTGACGCCGCTGCAAATGGTGCGGGCCGTAGGCGCAATCGCCAATGGCGGGTTGCTGGTCCAGCCTTATGTCGTTGACCGGGTGGTTTCCGAAAAAGGCAATGAAGTCATTAAACATTCGGCGCCACAACGGGTCATCAAGAAAACGACGGCCCAAGTGCTGACGGAAATGATGGTCAACGCCGCGGACAAGGCCTGGTTTGCGCGGCTCAAGCCGAAAGGGTTTCGGATTGCTGGGAAAAGCGGCACGGCCCAAATACCGGTGGCCGGTCATTATGATGAAGGCCGCACCATTGGTTCGTACATTGGCTTTGCGCCGGCAGACGACCCTCAATTTATCATGCTGATCGTCCTCAACGACCCGACCTCTTCCGAATGGGGGGCCAACACCGCCGCGCCGCTGTGGATGGAAATCGCCCAGGAACTGTTTGTCTATTACGGCCTCATGCCAGGTTAGTTCTTCCTCAGGCTTAGCATCCTGAGGAGTGATCAATCACAGCTCAGGATGCCGTACTTGACATCCAGCTCGTAAAACAATTACTATCAACTTATGGAACTGCTCGCTTCTCAATCCGTCAAACCTTTGCCTTTGCCTCCCAACCCCAAAAACCGCTCGGTGATTGCTCTGGCCGGCTTGCTGGTCGCCTTTTTGGCCATCTCCTTATATCTGTCCATCCAAAATTATCAGCTCAAAGACAAAATCTGTGGCTTGGAGGAACAAATCAAATTTTCACCCAAGGTGTCTGCGCCCCAACCCACCCCCACTCCCGATCCTGCTGTGGATTGGCAGGTGTATCGAAATGAAGAGTATGGATATGAGCTAAAATATCCCGATGAATTGACGCTTGGTAAAGGCGACAATTGGATGAGTTTAAGAAACTTTGCTGGTTCCTATCCTGAAGATGAAAATTATATAAACTTTGCTGTTTCTGTAGAAGAAAATCCCGAAGGGCTTTCCTTGCAAGAATTTCTAGACAGAGAAAATAGAGATAGGCGTAGCCTTGTCGATGAGCAAAAAGAATTAGAGGTTGGAGTAGAAAAAATTCCTGCCATATGGATGACCTTTAGAGAAGAGGTGAATGCCGGAAAGCCCCGTGTATATTTCGTCCACGGTCAATTTTTCTTTTCCAGTCATATAGATTATGGTAGCCTAATAAAAGTAGAGGCCTTAAAAATTTTTGACCAAATCCTCTCCACTTTCAGATTTTTGGATTAGAAGGTAATACCCGTTTTCCCCTCAGCGTATTGGTGAATCAGGGCATTAAGGAGAGTCTGGTAGGGAATACCTGTTTTTTGCGCTTTGGCCTTAACTTTAATTAAATCCTTGTTTTTTATTCTAATCGTCACTCGTTTGGATTTTCTTAATTCTTCAAAGTTTTGAATCGCTTCGGCAAAAAGCTGATTGCTTTTTTCGCTTTTAGGCACACGACGATATTCACCTTTGGCTAAGGCATTTTCAATTTTTTGTTCGTTTTTAGTAAGTATAATTTTCATTTACTTTTCTTTTTTAAATATTTCCTCGTTAACACTCTGCTAGGATAGGCTGTTTTTAAAAAGATAACTTCTTTCTTCTTATCGATTACAAAAGGAACAGCATAAACATAATTTTTAATTTTTACCACCAAAATTCTTTGATTGGGATATTTTTTCGGATCATGATGTTTTAGCTCATCTAATGTGCCGCCTTTTTTAATGGCTTGAATAATCTCTTCAAAACCAACCCCTCTTGCTTCTCTTAGAATTAAATCTTTCTCATGATTAAATTCAATTCTAAGATTCATTAAAGACATTATATGATCGTGTGCATCTGTTGTCAATACTGAAAGCAGCTTGATAAGTATTGATAACTGCACCTTCAACATTTGTCCAGATGGGATATTTAATACCGCTACATTGTTTGAGATTATCGATCCTAATTAGTTCTCCCTTCAGATTTTTGGATTAAATTGCAAACTGCTATAATACTTCCAGTGTTGCGGAAGATTAAGAACCTCTATCATTGGTTGGCGGCGCTTTTGGCCAATGTTTGGTACGGCTGGCCGAGCCGGCAGCTGAAAATGGTCGGGGTCACCGGCACGGACGGCAAAACGACTACCGTCACTTTAATTGATCACATTTTAACGGCCGCCGGGTATCAAAGCGGCTTTATTTCCACCGTCGAGGCCAAAATCGGCCGTCAAAAAATCGCTGCCAGCCTGCACACCACCACTCCTGGTCCTTGGCAGCTCCAAAAATTAATCAAGCTGGCTGCGAATCAGGGCTTAGCTTATTTGGTTTTGGAAGTCAGCTCCCACGGCCTGGACCAGCACCGCTTGGCCGGGATTAATTTTGCTGTCGGGGTGCTAACTAATGTTACCCACGAACATTTGGATTACCACCAAACTTACGAAAATTACTTGCAAGCCAAGGCGAAACTCTTTCAGGAGTCAAAAATAGCAATTTTAAACAAGGATGACCAGTCCTTCCGGCGCTTGAACTCTCAACTCATAACTCGTAACAGTAGAACAGGCAAACTAGTTACTTATGGAATTAAAAAAGCGGCGGATTTTACGCCAAAAAGTTTTCCGTTTACGACCAAACTGCCCGGCGAATATAACCAGTATAACTGCTTGGCGGCGGTGGCCGTTTGTTCCCGTTTGGGGATAGACCAAAAGACAATCCGCAAAGCGGTGGCGGAGTTTGCCGGCGTTCAGGGCCGGCTGGAAGAGGTCAAAGCCGGTCAGCCGTTTAGAGTGTTCGTGGATTTTGCCCATACGCCCAATGGCTTGCGGCAAGTGTTGCGGGCGGCCAGACCCATGGTGGCCAAAGGGGGGCAGCTGATCGTGGTGTTTGGTTCTGCCGGTCGGCGGGATGTCAGCAAACGGCCGCTGATGGGGCAGGCAGCCGGCCAATTAGCGGATAAGGTGATTCTGACGGCCGATGATTCTCGGGACGAGCCGACGGCCCAAATTATTGAGCAAATCGCCCGGGGTTGCCCAAGGGCACGGCGAATTCCGGACCGGCGTGAGGCGATGACAACGGCCTTAAGGCTGGCGCGAAAGGGAGACGTGGTGTTGCTGTGCGGCAAAGGTCATGAACGGTCCTTGACATTGGGAAAGCAAGAAGTCCCCTGGGACGAAAAGCAAATTACCGCCGCAATTTGGAGAAAAATTAGCCAGGATGTGGTAAGCTAAAATAGTGACCAAAAAACAAGCCAAGCTTCACGTTCACTTTATGGGCATTGGTGGGAGCGCTTTGGCGGGTGTCGCCGTTTTGGCTCAAAAAGCCGGTTTTAGCGTCAGCGGCTGTGACTTGGAAGCCCAAACCTATTATATGGCCGGGCTGGAAAAAGCCGGCATCAAGCCATTAGTGGGTCATGACGTTCAACACCTGCAGGCTGTCGATATTCTGGCCGTTTCTCCGGCCGTGCTGGCCCTTAATCCCAACCACCCGGAAGTGGTGGCCGGTAAAAAAGCGGCCATCCTGATCACCTGGCAAGAGTTTATGGGCAAGTACTTACAAAAAGGCAAATACGTGTTGGCGGTCGCCGGCGCGCACGGCAAGTCGACCACGACGGCTTTACTGGGTTTGGTTTTGGAAGCCGCCAAGTTGGACCCGACTGTGGAGGTGGGCGCGATCGTGCCCAGCTGGCAAGCGACGGCCAGACCGGGGCGGTCAAATTATTTTGTCTGTGAAGCGGATGAATTTAATTATAATTTCCTCGCTTATCGGCCATCCTTGCTGATCATTAATAATATTGAGATGGACCACCCGGAATTTTTTAAGGGGTTTTCTCAACTTCAGGGGGCTTTTGAACAGTTGATTCACCAACTTAAACCACCCAAAATTTTAATCGTCAATGAAGAGAGTGAGGGGGTAAAAAAAGTTTTGGAAGGCCAAAAAATCTGGTTGGAGAGAAATAGAGTCAAGCTGATCGGCTACTTTTTGGAGGAGAGATTTGCGTTTCCGTTTGCCAGCGAATACCAGGGGATTATTAAGAAAGCTGATACGACCGGCACCAAATTCGAAGTCAACGGGCCGTCAGGCCACCAGCAGTTTAAGCTGACGATTCCCGGTTTCCACAACGTCGTCAATAGTTTGGGCGTGCTGGCCGCCGCCGACCAGCTACGGGTTAACCCGGCTACCAGCTTTGGGGTGCTGGCAAAATTTGGCGGGGTCAGGAGACGATTTGAATTGATTGGGGCAAGCCGGGGCGTCAGGGTATTTGACGATTATGCCGTTCACCCGACGGCGGTCAGCGCTACCCTCAAATCAGCGAAACAAAAATATCCCCAAGCCCGCCTTTGGGCGATTTTTGAGCCGCATCAGTATTCCCGGCTGGATTTGTTTTTGATCAGTTTTGCGGATGCGCTTGACTTGGCCGATAAAGTGGTGGTCACCAAAACTTATGCCGGCCGAGAAAAAACTCCTGGCAAGACCAAACCTGTCGACTTGGTCAGAAAAATCGGTCTCAAAGCAGCCTACCAGCCGGATTTTAATAAATTGGCCAGTGACGTCGCCCGCCAGGTGCGCCGCAACGATTTGGTGATTGTCTTTGGCGCCGGTAAGTCCTATCAGATTTCCAAACTGATTTTGGAAAAATTAAGCAGCTGATGGTGAAGCAACAAGTTTTTTTGGCTCCATACACGACTTTTAAGATTGGCGGACCGGCAGAGTGGTTTTGCGAGGCAAAAAATACCGATGAATTGGTCCAAGCGCTGGCCTTTGCCCAGGAAAAAAAAATTCCTTATTTTATTTTGGGCAACGGTTCAAATATCCTGGTCAGTGACGCCGGTTTTCGTGGCTTGGCTATCAGATTTGTTGATTCAAAATTCAAAATGCAAGATTCAAAAATCTCTGCGGCGGCGGGATTACCCCTGCAAGAACTAGTTGACTTGGCAGCGCAAAGTTCCCTGACCGGTTTAGAGTTTTTGGCGGGGATTCCCGGCAGTGTCGGTGGCTCGGTACGCGGCAATGCCGGGGCCTGGCAGCAAAGCCTGGGTGATCAAGTGACGCGGGTGCAAATTTTAGATCAGTCAGGCAAAATCAGTTGGCTGGATCAAAAAACGTGTCAGTTTAGTTATCGCCAAAGCCGGTTTAAACAAAACGCGGAAATTATTTTGGCCGTTGAGCTGCAGTTGCAAGCTGGCAGTCAGACCGCGATCAAGGCCAAAATGGCCGATTACCGCCAACGTCGGGCCAGTCAGCCGCAAGAGCCTTCTGCCGGCTGCGTTTTTATTAACCCCGCCAATTCGCCCAGGGCGGCCGCGGGGCAAGTCCCAACTCGCTATTCAGCCGGTCAACTAATTGAAGCGTGTGGCTTAAAAGGCCGTCAAATCGGTCAAGCGCAAATTTCGCCTCAGCACGCCAATTTCATCGTTAATTTAGGGGGCGCCAAAGCCGCTGATGTTTTGACCCTGATTAAGCTAGTCCAAACTACAGTGAAAGAAAAATTCCAAATCGATTTACAATTAGAAATTCAACTGGTAGGCTTTAACAATGTCTAAATTTGTTATCCAGGGGGGTCGGCCGCTTAAGGGCACGGTCAACATCGGTGGTGCCAAAAATTCCAGCTTTAAACTCATGATCGCTTCGTTATTGGCGGAAGGTGAGTCACGGCTTCTAAATATTTCTCAAATTGGCGATGTTCAAATCACAAAGGAAATTATCAGTGCTCTCGGTGGCCAGATTGGCAGCCCGGGGGAACAAACGGTTTTTATCATCCCTGATACTCTCAAGGCACCGGCTATACCCCAAAATTTTGGCTATGCCTCCCGGGCTTCAATTATGTTTGCCGGGCCTTTGCTGTCTAGATTTGGCCACGCTTATTTACCTTTCCCCGGAGGGGATCAGGTGGGCCGTCGGCCGATTGAACGGCATTTGGAAGGCCTCAAAAAACTGGGGGTGACAGCGCAGTTTACCGACGGGTTTATTAAATTACGGGCTAATAAATTGCAGGGGGCTCAATACCGTTTTGATAAAAACACCCATACCGGTACGGAGACAATGATCATGGCGGCGGCCAAAGCGGAGGGGGAAACGCTTTTGGAAAATGCCGCTCAAGAGCCGGAAATTGATGACCTGATCAATTATTTAAACAAGATGGGGGCCAAGATTAAACGGCTGGCCAACCGCCGGATCAGCATTATTGGGGTGAGCCATCTCCAAGGGACAATTTTTAAGGCGATGCCCGATCGCAACGAGGCGGTTTCTTACGCTTGTGCAGCGTTGGGAACGAAAGGAGACATTATCATTGCCAATGCCAAACCCCAACATTTACAGGCTTTTTTGGAAAAAGTTGATGAGGCCGGTGGTCGCTACGAGGTCGGCAATTATGGTCTGCGCTTTTGGTACGAAAAGCCTTTGCGGGCGACTGATATTGTCACTCAGCCCCATCCAGGCTTTATGACTGACTGGCAGCCCTTATGGACCACCCTGGTGACTCAAGCTAAAGGAACGAGTGAAATTGTGGAAAGTGTTCACGATTACCGACTGGGCTTTGTGACAGATTTGCAAAAAATGGGTGCCAAAATTGAGCTTTTTAACCCTCAAATTGCTGATCCGGAAAAGTTTTATAATTTTAACCTCCAAGATGACCGGCCGGAAAATTGGCACGCGGCCAAAGTCACCGGCCCGACGCCGCTGCACTGCGGTCAATTTGCGGTGACTGATTTGCGGGCCGGCGCCACTTTAACCTTGGCGGCGTTGATGGCTCAAGGCCAAAGCACGATTGAGGGTGCCGAAAGAATTGATCGCGGTTACGAAAGTTTGGACAAACGTTTACGTCAAATTGGGGCAGACATCAAGCGTATTGACTGAAAACGAGCGAAGTTTCTCCTCGGCAGTGGCCGGAGGCCTCCTGCGAGGTGGAACGAGCAGAATCACCATTTCCAAAGCCAATTTCCTCCACAACCTTTCCCAGTGGCGCCGTTTAGTGGGGCCAAAAGTCAAAATCATGGCCATGGTCAAAGCCAATGCTTATGGTCATGGGTTAGCCCAGGTAGCACCCATCGTGGCTGCTGGCGGAGCAAATTGGCTAGGTGTTAATAATTTAGAGGAGGGGTTGCAGCTACGGCAGTTGGGTATTAAGCTGCCGACTCTGGTTTTGGGGTATGTGCCTTTACAAAATTTAATCCAAGCAGTCAGCGCCGATTTAAGTCTGGCAGTTTATAACCACGCGACAGTCAGGGTGTTGCCGGCGGGCGCTAAAGTTCATCTAAAAGTTGAAACCGGCACTAACCGGCAAGGTGTCGAACCTCAACGCGTGCCGAATTTTGTCAACGCATGCCGCCGCCGCAAAATTATTCTTGAGGGAATTTACACCCACTTTGCCAGCGTCGAAGATGAAACTGGCTTTGCCAAAAAACAATTGGCGATTTTGGCTCAAGTAAATCTTCCCAACGTCTTGCGGCACGCGGCTTGTTCGGCGGCGGCGCTTTGCCTGCCCCCAAGCCATCTTGATATGGTGCGAATTGGCTTGGGCCTTTATGGCCTCTGGTCGACCAAGCCGCAAAAAATTAATTTGAAGCCGGTGTTGAGCTGGCAAACCACAGTGGCGCAAGTAAAAACGGTCAGCCAAGGCGAGACGGTTGGCTACGGCCGCACTTGGCAGGCCTGCCGGCGGTCGGCCATCGCGGTTTTGCCGGTCGGCTACTATGATGGTTATGATCGGGGCTTGTCCAATGGCGGCCGGGTGTTGGTTCACGGTCAATTTGCCCCCGTCATTGGCCGGATTTGCATGAATATGTGCATGGTTGACGTGACCGCCATTCCTAACGTCCGTCTGGAAGACGAAGTAGTTTTGCTCGGCCGTCAGGGCAAAAATCAGGTTACTGCCGAGGAGTTGGCCGAAAAATGCGGCACGATCAATTACGAAATCGTCAGCCGTCTCAACCCGCTAATACCCAGAGTGGTGATATAATTTAAAATAACACTATGGCAAGGACCAAAATTGCCTCGGGGGCGTGGTTGGCGGCGGGGGTGAGTATCGCTATTTTTGGCGGGCTGTTTTGGTTAAGTACGAAAATATCCCCTGACCAAATCAAGCTATTTCTAGAGCAGTTTGGGTTGCTGGCACCCCTCGTTTACATTTCGGTGATGGGTCTAACCCAAATTCTGGCGCCGCTCAATGGGACAGTTATTTTGTTGGCCGGTTTTGTACTTTTTGGCTCTCAAGTCCAGATTTACAATTATTTGGCGACGGTTTTGACGGCGGCGACTAATTTTTTGATCGCCCGGCGGTGGGGGAGAGATTTGGTGGAAAAACTGGCGGGCCAACAAAATTTGGCCAAAGTAGACCAATTTAGCCAAAATTACGGGGTGAAAACCCTGATTTTCCTGCGTCTTTTTCAAGGTCATTTGCATGATTTCGTTTCCTACGCTTATGGCCTGACCAAAATCGACTTCCGCACTTATATGCTGATCAGCGTTTTGGGGCCCATCCCCTGGCTTTTGGTTTGGCAGCTTTATTTTTTTCCGCGCCTGGCCGGCTTGGCCCAGTTTGCTTTTTGGTACGGGCTGACGCTGATTCCCTTTTTGTTGGTTTCGACTTTTTTCTTGGCAAAAACCAAAAAGCAGGGTAAAATTTAGCTATGCCCCAAACCGCCTGGTGGAAACAACCTTATCACCAAACCAGACGCCTGGCGGCCCACTGGTGGCTGCAGCGACATCCCCAGGTAACGGTGATCGGGGTCACCGGCAGTTATGGTAAGACCAACACCGTACGGGCCATTCAGACGGTGCTGGCCGAGAAGTTTAAAGTCTTGCCGACCGAGATCAACCTAGATACCAATTATAATTTGCCGATCACCTTATTAAGGCTGCGGAATCATCAGAAGCTGGTGCTGGAATATGGGGTGGACCATGCCGGTGAGATGGCCACTCATTTGCAGTTGGTCACCCCGTCGGTAGCCGTCGTGACGGGCATTAACCCCACTCATGCCGAACCGGAACTTTTAGGCTCCCTGCAGGGCATCATTAAAGAAAAAAGCCAGCTTTTTGCCCGGGCTGGTTTAACGATTTTAAACAAAGACGACCCTGACGTGCAGCAAATGAAACCAGCCGGTAAGGTTTGGTGGTACAGCACCCAAGGTCAGGCTGATTTTTGGGCCGACCAAATTCGGGTGAATTTGCAAGGAACAAGTTTTCGGTTGCATTGCCGTTCCACCTCGGAGGAGGCTTTCGGCCACCATCCGAGGAGGAACTTCCATACCGGTTTGGTTGGTAGGCATTTTGTCCAGGCTTGTTTGGCGGCGGCGGCCGTAGGCGTCCATGAAGGCGTTGGCTGGCCGCAGATCAAAGCTGGTCTGGCAAAGTTAACCCCACTGCGGGGCCGTTTGAGCCTTGAGCCAGGGCCCAGGGGATCAACTTGGCTCAACGATGCCCTACGGGCCAATCCTGCTTCGACCTTGGCGGGGCTCCAAACTTTGGCCGATTTACCAACCAAAAACAAGCGCCTAGCCGTGCTGGGGGAGATGGGCGAGCTGGGTGACCAAGCCGAAAAAGAGCACCGTCGCGTCGGCCGCGCGGTGGCGCGGTTAAAAATAGATTATTTAATTGGGGTGGGGCCCTTGCAAAAGCTCGCCGTTGCCGCCAGCCAAATGCCCAAAGATAAGGCCTTTGCCGTTAGCAATGTTCAGGAAGCCGCCGCTGCCCTGAAAAAAATTCTTCGCCAAGGCGATCTGGTGTATTTAAAAGGTTCGTTGCTGCGCCACATGGAGCGCGTTTTGCTGATTCTGCAAGGCCAGCCGGTAGGTTGCCCAAAGGTGGTTTGTGATCACTATGACCAATGCCCCACTTGTGCTGAATTATAAATCTTTGTTAAACTAAGAGCATGGCACTTTTTTTAGGCCTGCTGATTTTTTCGTTTATCCTCAACAGCATTTTGGTTGTTCCCTTCATTGACCTTTTGTACAAGCTTCGCTTTTTACGTCAAAAGCAGGCAACCCGTGATTTTTTGGGTTTGCGCACCAAGATTTTTGATCACTTTAATAAACACAAAGCCGGCACACCGGTAGGCGGGGGTTTACTGATCATTTTGACCGTGGCTTTGCTGTATGCCATTTTGTATCCCCTGATCAAGTTTTTGGGAGCCTACGTCACCGCCGTTTACCCAGTGAGTGATGAGCTGAATATTTTGTTTCTCTCGTTTCTTTCTTTTGGCATGTTGGGGCTGTATGATGACGTTTTAAAATTTTTTGGTTTCTCTCGCCAGGGTTTTTTTGGTCTGCGGCTGCGCCATAAATTTGTTATTCAATGGGCTTTGGCGTTGGTGATTGCCATTTTGATGTACTTTAATTTGGGCATTGATTTTATCAATGTTCCCTTTTGGGGGATTATCCGCCTAGGCGGCTGGTTTGTGCCGTTGGCGGCCTTTGTGATCGTCACTTTTGCCAACGCCTTTAACATTACCGATGGTTTGGACGGTCTGTCTTCTGGTTTGCTGATGATTTGCCTGTTTGCTTTTTGGATTATTTCCGCTTCGATTTTGGACACCACCCTGTCCATTTTTATTTCCCTCTGGATTGGAGCGATCGTGGCTTTTTTGTACTTCAATATTTATCCGGCCCGAATTTGGCTGGGGGATGTGGGGGCGTTATCCTTTGGGGCCACCTTGGCCGTTGTCGGCTTGCTGTTGGGTAAGACCATGGCGCTGTTTGTGATTGGCGGTTTGTTTATCTTTGAAGGGGCGACCAGTCTGATCCAGATTTTATCCAAAAAATATCGTGGTAAACGGGTTTTTGCGGTGGCCCCCTTCCATCTTTGGCTGCAGCAAAAAGGTTGGGAGGAACCAAAAATTGTTATGCGCGCTTGGCTGGCCGGTTTGATCTTGGCGCTTTTTGGCCTCTGGTTGGCGGTGATATGACCAAAAAAATCGCTATTTTGGGTTTTGGCATTGAGGGGCAAGACCTCTGCCGGCATTGGTTGGGCAAAGCGAAGATTACTGTTTTTGACCAGAAAACCAGCCAGGAATTGGGGGACGCTGGCGAGGAGTTTAAAAATCAGGTTGAATTTAAGCTTGGTCCTGATTATCTCCAAGATGGCTTGGCGACTTTCGACATTATTTTCCGTTCGCCGGCGTTTAAATTAACCACGCCTGCTCTCGCCGTTGCCCGCCAAAAGGGGGTCGCCATTTCCAGCGCGACCAAGCTTTTTTTCGACCTTTGCCCAGCAAAAATTATTGGGGTAACCGGGACCAAAGGTAAGGGCACGACGGCCACGTTGATTACCCAAATTTTGCAGCAGGCCGGCAAAAAAGTTTTTTTGGCGGGCAATATTGGCCAACCGGTGTTAAGTTTGCTCCCTCAGCTGACTCAAGATAGCTGGGCAGTCTTGGAGTTATCCAGCTTTCAGCTTCAGGATTTAACCAAAAGTCCCCAGATTGCTGTCGTGCTGTTTATCAGTTCCGAGCACCTTGACTATCACGCGGATACCCAAGAATACGTTGAGGCGAAGACCAATATCGTTCGCCATCAACAAGCTGATGATTGGGCCGTCCTCAACGGTCAGGATGTCACCGCTCGTTCCTTCGCTCAGCTGACGCCGGCAAGAGTGCTTTATTTTGATTGTGTCAAAAACAAGCAATTTTTTTGGCGTCAACAATTAGTCGGGCCGGTCAGCCAACTGAAGCTCAAGGGCAAGCACAACTGGGCTAATGTTTGCGCTGCCATCAACGCGGCTGGTTTAGCCGGCGCGGATTTGGCGAGCATCAAAAAAGCCGTTTTTGCTTTTGCCGGTTTGGAACATCGGCTGGAAAAAGTGGCCGAAATTAATGGGGTCGAGTACTATAACGACTCTTTTTCGACCACGCCGGAAACGGCGATCGCGGCGATCCAGTCGTTTCAAAAGCCGCTGATTTTGATTGCCGGCGGTTCGGAAAAAGGTTCGGATTTTACGGCCCTGGGACAAGCCATTGCCAGCGGCCCGGTTAAAACCTTAATCTTGATGGGCCAAATGGCTGACCGGATCAAAGTCGCAGCCTTAAAGGCCGGTTTCTCCGGTCAAATTATCCGGCAACCAAAAAGCATGGCGGCCGCGGTCGACATGGCCCGCCAGCAAGCCCAGCCAGGCACAGTGGTGTTGCTTTCGCCGGCCTGCGCGTCTTTTGGCATGTTTACCAATTATAAAGACCGCGGCCAACAATTTAAACAACATGTCTCCACGCTCCCAAAAAACTAAGCCTGACTATTACCTGATTGGCCTCGTCTTGTTATTGACTGTTTTTGGGGTCATTATGGTCGGCAATTCTTCCGTCGTGGAGGCCTACCGCGATTTTGGGGACAAACTTTATTATTTTAAACTGCAGCTGCAGTGGGCCGGAATCGGTCTGGTCGCTTTTGGCTTGACCAGCTGGCTGGATTACCACTGGCTGAAAAAACTTTCGGCTCCCTTGATCGCGGGCACATTATTTTTTTTGGTCTTGGTGCTCATTCCCCAATTAGGAACGCAGGCCTTAGGCGCCCGGCGTTGGTTGGGGTTGGGGCCCATTCGCTTTCAGCCTGCCGAGTTGGCTAAACTGGCGCTGGTGGTTTACCTGGCGGCTTTTTTGAGTCGGCCCTCCCAATCGGAGGGTTGGCCTTGCTTGGTTTTGCTGGTGAGCTTGTTGGGGCTGGTGATGCTGCAGCCGGATTTGGGGACGACCATTGTTTTGGCGGCCACGGCGGGAACGATTTATTTTGTGGCCGGCGCGCCCTGGTGGCAAATTTTTTTGCTGTTGCTGGCCGGTGTTGGCGGCGGCGCCGGGCTGATTTTGACTTCGTCTTACCGGCGCGAAAGGCTGCTGACTTTTTTGAACCCCACCCGTGATCCGTTGGGCGCTTCTTACCATATTCGCCAGGTACTGATCGCTTTGGGTTCCGGCGGGATTTTTGGGGTGGGGCTGGGTCAATCTCGGCAAAAATATGAATATTTGCCGGAAGTCAGCACCGATTCGATTTTTGCGGTGATCGCGGAAGAAACGGGTTTGGTGGGCGGGCTTTTGATCTTGCTGCTCTTTTTGCTGCTAGTGTGGCGCGGCCTAAAAATTGCTCAAAATACCCCCGACGGCTTTGGCCGCTTGCTGGCCGTGGGCATTACCAGTTGGTTAGGAATTCAAGCTTTTGTCAACCTGGCGGCGATGGTCGCTCTGGTACCGCTCACCGGCATTCCCTTGCCGTTTATTTCCTACGGCGGTTCGTCCCTGTTGCTGGCGCTTTTTGCCACCGGCGTCCTGGTTAACCTCTCCCGCCATCAAGTAGCCAAACGCTAAGTAGTGTTAAATCTCCGACCCGAACGGCCGGCCGAGAATGGGTTGTGTGCTTAAAGATTTGCGCCCTGATTTGCTTGCCGGCAACATGGAAGCAGACCAAGCTAGTTGGTAAATTTACTTCCCCTAATTTTTAAATAAACGGCCCATTTTATTTAACCCCCTCATGATCAATCGTTCCAAAAAATTATTGCCCAAAGTAGCTGATGATTGTTGACGCGCTGACTGGCCAGGGCCGGGCTGGCGGGACCAGCAGGAAAGCACGACCCACTCCCCCCGCTCATTTTTTTTGGCCACCACCTCAAGGCGCTGCGAGCCGTAATTTTTATAAAACTTAATTGAACCGAGAACAATCCCTGGTTTCTGGCCGTCCGGGTGCTGAAAAACCTCCCAGACATCCGCTTGGCTTAAGCCGCGGTTGTACAGCCGGTTAATCGCGTGGTGGGTGAAAATCAACTTGAGGTAGCGCGTTTTCATCCGCTTAATTATAGTATAATCAAATTATGAAGGCCACAAAAAGAGTGGTGATTACCGGCGGGCATCACAGCAGTGCTTTGGTGGTGGCCGAGGCGTTGCGGCAAGAAGGCTTCGAGATTATCTGGTTGGGTCACAAATACAGTCTGGCGGGCGATAAAAATCCCAGTGCCGAATATCAGGAAGTCACTCAAGCCGGCTTTCGGTTTGCCACCCTGCAGGCGGCCAAGAGCCATCGCTGGTGGCGACCGGCCAATTTGTGGCGTTTCCCCTGGGGATTCACCCAAGCCTTGTTTTACTTACTGCGGTGGCGGCCGCAGTTGATTTTGTCCTTCGGCGGTTATTTGGCCGTGCCGGTGGTGCTGGTCGGCTGGCTGATGGGAATTCCGTGCCTGACTCACGAGCAAACGGTTGTGTATGGCCTGGCTAACCGGCTGATTGCTTATTTTGCCAAAAAAGTGCTGGTTGCCTGGCCTCAATCCCTTAAACATTTTCCGGCCCAAAAAGTGGTCCTGACCGGCTTGCCCCTGCGCCAGGAAATCCTGGCAGTCAAAGCCCAGCCGCACCGGCAATATACTATATATATTACAGGCGGCAAGCAGGGTGCCCACCTTATCAATCAAGCGGTCAGGCAGGCTCTGCCCTCACTTCTGGCCAAATACCGGGTGATTCACCAGTGCGGCTGGTTTGACTGGCCGGAATTCCGGCAACTAAAAAAGAAAAATTATACGGTCAAGCCGTACTTTTTCCGTCAGGAGATCGGCTCGGTGCTGGCTCAGGCCGATTTGGTCGTGAGCCGGGCCGGTGCCCACACCGTTTATGAATTGGCCGCTTTGGGCAAACCGGCGTTGCTGATTCCGATCCCCTGGGCTTATGCCGATGAGCAGCAAAAAAACGCCCAATTGCTCGCTGACGTTGGTTTAGCCCAGATTTTGCCCCAAAGCCAACTGACAGCCCAAACGCTTTGCCAAAAAATTGCCACGCTGGCCAGCTTGCCCCATAGCCAAAAGCAAACCGCGGCCGCCAAAAAATTAATCGTGCCTGACGCTACCCAAAAAATTGTTAACGTGGTGCAGCAAACTATCGAGTGAAAAATAAAAGGGGCTGCCGAACCAAAAAATGGTTTATACTAGCTGCCGGGTTGGCGGTGATCGGGCTGATTTTAGCCGCCGTCGTGATCAAAAAGCCAGCGACCCCGTTGCCATCAGAGCCGCCCCCGCTCAGCTGGACCGACGCGCTGGTCAGAAATTTGAAATTAAATCTGCTGGTAATCAAAAGTATTGAAGTGATCAGCCCGCGCCAAATCGAAGTGTCCCTGGCAAACGGGCCTTTGGTGATTTTTAACAGCCGACAGGACCAAAAGCGGCAACTTGACTCTTTACAATTTATTTTGGCTCGGTCTAAAATGGAGAGCAAGCAGATTGCCAAAATCGATCTTCGCTTTGACAAGCCTGTGATCGTGTATGACTAGACAAAAAATAACTGCCGGCATTGACGTTGGTTCGTCTAAAGTGGCGACCCTGATTGCCTCTAGCGATGATGATCAGCGTCTCAAAATTATTGGGGCCGCCAGCGTGCCTTCCAAGGGCGTCAAAAAAGGCCAAATTGTGGATATTGAAGAGGCGGCCGAAAGCATCCTGCAGTCCGTAGAAGCGGCCGAGCGCATGGCGGGCTACAACCTGACGCGGGCTTTTGTTTCAATCGGCGGCGCGCATATTAATTCCTTCAACTCCAAAGGCGTGGTGGCGGTTTCAGAACCGGAGGGAGAAATTGCCGCGGAAGACGTCGACCGGGTAATCGAAGCGGCCCAAGCCGTGTCGCTACCGTCACCCAAGGAAGTGCTGCATGTCTTACCTCGTTATTATATTGTTGACGGCCAAGAGGGGGTGAAGGACCCGGTGGGTATGTCCGGGGTGAGACTGGAAGTGGAAACACATATTATTGCCGGCTCCACGACCGCGATCAAAAATCTTACCAAGTGTATCGAGCAGATGGGGATCAACGTGGAGGAGATGGTGGCGGGGGGACTGGCTTCGGCCGAAAGTGTCCTGTCAGAAACGGAAAAAGAGCTGGGTGTGGTCTTGATCGATATTGGTGGCGGCACGACTAGCTTGCTGATTTATGTTGAAGGGGCGCCTTTTTATGCTGCCGTTTTGCCCATCGGGGCCAAAAATGTCACTAATGACTTGGCCATTGGTCTACGGCTTTCCTCCCTGGAAACAGCGGAGAAAATTAAAATTGCTTTATCGGTGGAAGAAAAAAAACCCGTTCTGCCCAAAAAAGCCAAATTAGAGGAAGACAATAAGGATGATGAACTGAACTTAGCTAAGCTGGGCATCATGGGCGAAAGTCGGACCGTTTCCAAAAAAACTTTGGTAGAGGGGATTATTAAACCTCGTTTAAACGAAATCATGGCGATGGTAGCGGCGGAAATTAAGGAGAGCGGGGCGGCGGGGTTAACTCCGGCGGGGGCGGTCATTTGCGGCGGCGGCGCCCAAACCGTCGGTCTCACTAAAGTGGCCAAGCAAGCTCTAATGATCCCGGTGCGCCTGGCTGAACCCAGGGGGTTAACCGGCCTGGTGGATGAAATCCAGACGCCGGCCTACGCGACGGTGACCGGTTTGCTTTTGTACGGTTTGCAAGCCACACCCAAAACCAAAGCCGGTTTTTCTTTGGGATCAATCGGGAAGCGGTTGCCCAGAATTCCCGTCAGGGGCGCCGCCGGTAAAGTGCTGGCATTGATTAGGTCTTTCCTCCCGTAGTATAATGGCGACGCAATGGCTTTTGTTAAACCAGACGCCGCTAGCTTTGCCAAGATCAAAGTTTTTGGCGTCGGCGGCGGCGGCGGTAACGCAATTAACTCCATGATTTCAGACGGACAAATCAAAAACGTGGAATTTGTCGTGGTCAACACGGACGTCCAAGCTCTACTTTCCAACAAGGCGCCGACTAAAATTCAAATCGGGGAAAATTTGACGCGTGGCTTAGGGGCTGGCGGCAACCCCGAAGTCGGCTTGAGGGCGGCGGAAGAATCCCAAGAAAAAATCAAAGAAAACTTGGTGGAAACAGACATGATTTTTTTGGCCAGCGGGATGGGCGGAGGTACCGGTACCGGCGCCCTGCCGGTAATCGCTGGTTTGGCCAAAGAGGCAGGGGCCCTGACCGTCGCCGTCGTTACCAAGCCGTTTGCTTTTGAAGGCACCCGACGGATGGTGGTGGCGGAAGAGGGCTTGGAAAAGCTCAAAGAAAAAGTGGATACCTTAATCATCATTCCCAACCAGCGCATCATGGAAGTGGTCGATAAAAAAATGACTTTGGTGGAGGCTTTTAAAGTGGCCGACAGCGTGTTAAGCCAGGGGGTGCAGGGAATTTCCGACATTATTACCGTCCCGGGCTTGATCAACGTTGATTTTGCGGATGTCAGTTCGGTGATGAGCGAGGCCGGGTCAGCCTTACTGGGCATCGGGACAGGGGTGGGTGACAAACGCGCTCAAGCGGCGGCGCGAGCAGCCATCGCTTCTCCCTTGCTGGATCTTTCCATCGAAGGCGCGAAGGGGATTTTGTTTAATATCATCGGTGGTCCGGATTTAACCATGATGGAAGTGGATGAAGCGGCTAATTTGATTGGGGAAATGGCCGACGCTGACGCCAGCATTCGCTTTGGTGCCACGATTGACGAGCACATGGTTGACCAGATTAAAATCATTGTCGTGGCCACTGGCTTTAACGAGGCCAGTTCCCGACTGGCCAAAATGGTCAGCCGCACTACCAGACCCCCTCTGCCGGAAGGCATTATTGGCGAACGACTCACCGTGCCCCAAGCAGTGCCTTCAATTCAAACGGAAGCCAATGAAGAAATGACTCAAGAGCCGCCCAACGGAGAAGTCGATGAATTCGGCGAAAAATTCGAAATTCCCGCCTTCCTTCGACAGGGAAAGTAACTTTTTGTTAAAATAGCCCTATGGCTTTTGCACCGACCACGCCGCAACCTGATTTTGCCACTTTGGAAAAAAAGTGGCTGAAGAATTGGGAGAAATCAGGTTTGCTAAAAAAATATTTGGCAAAAAATAAGCATTCCTCTAAAAGATTTTCTTTTTTGGACGGACCGATTACGGCCAACAACCCGATGGGGGTCCACCATGCCTGGGGCCGAACTTTAAAAGACTTTTTCCAGCGCTATAAAAACATGCGCGGCTATCGCCAGCGTTTTCAAAACGGTTTTGACAATCAAGGCTTGTGGGTCGAAGTGGAAGTCGAAAAAAAATTGGGCTTCAACAATAAACAAGACATTGTCCAATACGGGATCGGCAAGTTTGTCAACCAGTGCAAGCGGCACACGCGGCGTTTTGCGGCCCTGCAGACCGAACAATCCCGACGGCTAGGGTACTTCATGGACTGGGATCATTCCTATTACACCATGAACAACGAAAACAACTACATGATTTGGCATTTTTTGCAGCAATGCCACCGCCAAGGCTGGCTTTATAAAGGCAAAGATGCGGTGCCTTGGTGCCCGCGCTGTGGCACGGCCATCTCCCAACACGAGATTTTAAACGAGGAGTATAAAAAAATTACTCACGAGACGGTTTTCTTCAAACTACCGATTAAAAACAGACCAAATGAGTATTTTTTGGCCTGGACAACCACGCCTTGGACGATCCCGGCCAACGTGGGTTTGGCGGTGAACCCTGATTTGGTTTATGCCGCCTTCCGCCAAGGTGATCAAACCCTGATTTTGCTCAAAAAATGGCAGGCCAAAATTTTGGGAAACGCCTGGCGGTTGGTGAAAGAATACCGTGGTGACGAACTGGTAGGCTGGGCTTACCAGGGTCCCTTTGATCAGCTGCCGGCCGTGACCGTAGCGCAAGCGCAAAATCCGCAAACTTTCCACACGGTAGTCGCGGACAAGGATTTGGTCACCGCCGAAGAGGGCACCGGGATTGTTCACTTGGCCCCGGGAGCTGGTCAGGAGGACTTTCAACTGGGTCAGCGAGCCAAACTGCCGGTGCTGGCGGCCATTGATGAAGGGGCTGACTATTTGCCCGGCTTTGGTCAGTTAAGCGGCCAAAATGCCAAAAATCATCCGGAATTGATCTTTGCTTATTTAAAGCAAAAAGATTCCGGCCGCTTTCTGTTCAAAATTGCGCCTTATACACACCGCTACCCGGTTTGCTGGCGCTGCAAGACAGAATTGGTCTGGCGGGTGGTCGACGAGTGGTATATTGCCATGGACCGGGGCAAAAAACCCTTGCGTCAAAAAATGATGGTGGTGGCCAAAAAAATTCGCTGGCTGCCCGAATTTGGGCTGAAAAGAGAGCTCGATTGGCTGAAAAATATGAGCGACTGGCTGATTTCCAAAAAACGTTTTTGGGGTTTGGCGTTGCCTATCTGGGAATGTCGTTGCGGCCATTTTGAGGTGATCGGCTCCGCGGCGGAGCTGAAGCGCAAAGCCATCGCCGGTTGGGATCAATTTGCCGGGCATTCGCCGCACCGGCCCTGGATTGACCAGGTCAAAATCCGCTGCGCTGCTTGCGGTCAGCCCGCTGCCCGGGTTCCCGACGTCGGCAACCCCTGGCTGGATGCCGGTATCGTCCCTTTTTCGACCCTGCAATATCAAACCGACCAAAAATATTGGCGGCAATGGTTCCCGGCTGATTTTATCACGGAATGCTTTCCGGGACAGTTCAAAAATTGGTTTTATTCTCTGATTGCCATGAGTACGGTTTTGCAAGACACTAATCCTTTTAAAACTTTGCTGGGCCACGCTTTAGTCAGAGACGAAAAAGGCGCGGAGATGCACAAATCCAAGGGCAACGCGATCGAATTTAATCAGGCGGCGGAAAAAATGGGGGTCGACGTGATGCGCTGGCTTTACTTGTCGCAAAACCCCCGCCACAACCTTAACTTTGGCTATCAAGTCGGCGACAAAGTCCGCCGGCGCTTTCACCTCACGCTTTGGAATGTTTATAACTTTTTTGTCACTTATGCCAACCAACATCATTGGCAACCCTCCGCATCGGCGGGCAAGACCAAACTTGACCGCTGGATTTTAATCCGGCTTCACCAGGCGATTGCCGCCATCACCGCAGCGGCTGAAGCGTTTGACACCGCTGCCGCCACGCAAATTTTTGAAGAGTTTCTCAAGGACTTATCAACTTGGTACGTGCGGCGGTCTCGGGACCGGTTGGAACCCGCTTTTTTTGGCACGCTTCACCTTATTTTAGTGACATCAGCAAAAATCCTGGCACCGTTTGTCCCTTTCTTGGCTGAAGAAATGTTTGTGAATTTAACCGGTCAAGAATCCGTCCACTTGACGGACTGGCCCTCAAGCGAAAAGGTCAGTAAAACAGACCGTCAGTTGCTGTCCCAAATGGCGCTGGTGCGGCAAATTTGCGAGCTTGGCCACGCGGCCAGAAAAAAAGCCGGGATTAAAGTGCGACAGCCACTAACAAAACTAAGAGTTAACCTAGATTCCGAGTTAACCAAGTTAATCGAGCGTCTGACTCCTTCAAGGTGGCACGACGAATTGACGCAATTAATTAGAGACGAACTAAATGTCAAGCAAATAATTTTTAAAAAGGGGAAGAGAGAACTGGCAGTGGAATTGGATGCAAAAATAACCCCAGCCTTAAAAGAAGAAGGCGACGTCCGGGAGCTGATTCACCAAATTCAGCAACTGCGTCGGCAGGCTGACTGCCGCTTAGACCAAAAAATTATCGTTTTGGCGCCCAGTCTCCCTGATAACCCCGCCCTGCACGCTTTGCTCAAAGAAAAAGTGCTTGCTCAAAAATTAACTTTGGCCAAAACCCTGCAAATCAAACCACTTTAAATGAAAAAACTGATCGCTAATTTTGACTGGAGTTTGCCAGTGGTCAGTTTGGTCATCTTGCTTTTGGGTTTAGCCATCATGGCTAGTATTGCCCCGAATTCCCTCAATCAGCAACTCTTTTCCGCCATTTTGGGTTTACTATTATTTTTTGTCTTCAGCCAACTTGACTACCAGATTTTTTCCAAAACAAGCTGGCTTTTTTTCCTCGGTTGCTTGCTTTTTTTGGCAACACCGCTGGTCTTTGGCACCATTACCCGAGGATCCCTGCGTTGGATTCAACTGGGGAAAATGACCTTGCAACCTTCGGAGTTGGTCAAGCCGTTTTTGATTTTGATCTTCGCCGACTTTTTTAATCAGCCGCGTCAGTTTGGCTGGCGGCAAATTTTAAAAGGAGCGCTTTTTTTAATACTGCCGCTGTTGCTGATTTTTTTTCAGCCTGATTTGGGCAGCAGTTTGGTGGTTTTCGGCTCTTGGCTGGGAGTGGTGCTGGCCGCTGGTGTTGGCGGCTGGTGGTTTTTGGCTGGGGGAGCAGCCGCCACCGTTTTTTTGCCGCTGGCCTGGCGATTTTTACAGCCTTACCAAAAAGAGCGCATTTTAAGTTTTCTTAATACCAGCGAAGACCCTCTCGGTGCCAGCTATCATTTGATTCAAGCCAGGGTAGCGGTGGGTGCCGGCCAACTTTTGGGACGAGGCTGGGGGCGAGGCACTCAGTCACATTTACAATTTTTGCCGGAGCGCTACACCGACTTTATTTTTGCCTCTTTCGCCGAAGAATTTGGGTTTTTGGGTAGTTTTGTTTTAGTCCTCTTGTTTGCCTTCTTGCTCTACCGCCTGATCATCATCGCTCAAAAAGCCCAAGACAATTTTGGGTTTTTGATTTGCCTGGGAATTTTTTCCCTCATTTTTGGCCAGTTTTTTATCAATATTGGCATTAATTTGGCCTTGCTACCGATCACGGGCATTACTTTGCCGCTAGTTTCTTATGGGGGTAGTTCACTTTTGGCCACGATGATTTGCCTGGGGATTGCCGAAAACATTGCCCGTCAGGGTCAGTTGCAAAAGATAATTGAGATTAAATAGTCAAGTATAGTATAATGCTGGGCATGGACAACTTTGTGATTGTTAAAATTAATGGTTCACAGCAAAAAGTCAGTGAGGGGGACGAAGTGGTCGTGGATAAAGTTGATGGCCAAGAGGGGGCAGCCTTAAAATTAGCAGAAGTTTTGCTTGTCGCTGACAAAAACAAGACTCAAGTGGGCCAACCGTTGGTCAAAGACGCCAGTGTCCAGGCCAAAATCCTCAAGCAATTCCAAGGCAAAAAAATTCGGGTGGCGACTTATAAAGCCAAGTCCCGCTACCGCCGCGTTTTGGGTTTTCGCTCCCAACTCACTCGCCTAAAGATCGAAAAAATCACCACCGTCTAGCTTGACTTGTGTGAAAAGTTTGTTATGATGAGTTTATTATGGCCAAAACTAAAGCCGGCGGCAAAACCAGACAAAAACCAGCCCGAGCAGGCAAAAGATTAGGTCTCAAAGTCTCTAGCGGCCAGACCGTTTCGATCGGTGCCATTTTGATTCGCCAGCGGGGGACGGTGTATCACCCGGGTGACGGGGTTGGTTTGGGTCGTGATCACACTCTTTTTGCCCTGCGCCAGGGTGCCGTCAAATTCAAAGATAAATTGGGCAAAAAACTAGTTTATATTTCCTAGAAAGTTATCAGTTAATAGTTGAAAGTTGATTTATGACCAACAAGCAAGTCATCGAGATGGACATCGATACTTTACAAAGTAACCCCTTGCAGCCGAGGGGACTGATTACTCCAGAGTCAATTGAAGACTTGAGTCGGTCAATTAAGGAACACGGTATTTTGGAACCGCTTGTGGTCGCCAAAACGCCGGCCGGCTACCAAATTATTGCCGGTGAGCGCCGTTGGCGGGCCGCCAAGCAAGCCGGGCTGAAGACGGTGCCAACCATTATGAAGGAAAGCTCGCCGAGAGGCATGTTGGAGATGGCCATTGTCGAAAACGTCCAGCGGGAAGATCTCAACCCCCTGGAGCGCGCCCAAGCCTTTGTCCGGCTCATGAGAGAATTTGGTCTGACCAACTCAGACATTTCCGAAAGAATTGGCAAAAGTCCAGCCTATGTGTCCAATTCTCTTAAACTCCTAACTCTGCCTGATGCCCTTAAAGACGGACTGTTATCCGGGCTTATTACCGAAGGTCACGCCCGAGCTTTGGCAACGATCAAAGACACCAAGCTTTTGATTCAGGCGTATAAATTACTTTTGAAAGAGTCCGGTTCAGTCAGGCGAGCGGAAGACATTGCCCGACGAATTAAAAAGCAAACCAGTAAATATTCCCAGCACCCAATCAGAGACGTTAGCCCTATCGTTTCGGATAGCATCGACAAGATGGTTAGCCAATTTCTGGAGGCCCTTGGGGGTGAGCAAAAAGCCAGAGTCAAAATGATTCGCAGCCGCGTTCAAACCTTGATCAATATTCAGCTTCGGGGCAGTCTGATTGAAACCGATGAGCCGCTGAAAAAGCTTTACACGGCCATCACGGGAATACCAGTTGGTAGTGAGCCTCTGGAACAATTCCTACGCGATCAGTAGGCCAGTAGCGCACCCACGCCTTGCCCACAATATTTTCCCGAGGCACAAATCCCCATTCACGCGAGTCAGAGCTGTGATCGCGGTTATCACCCAAAACAAAGTACTGCTTCTGGGGGACCGTAACCGCCGTTTCCCTTCCCAAAAATGATCCCGGTTGGGTCACAAAATCAGTAGGCAGATAGTCTTCCGGCAGTAATTGATTATTGACAAGAATATGATTATTCTCAATTTCGACCAAATCGCCAGGCAGCCCAATGACTCTTTTAATGTAATCGTATTCCTCATTGCGTGGTGCTCGAAAAATCACCACGTCGCCTCGAGCAGGACTGCCAAGACGATAAGAAATTTTGTCAGTCAAAATATACTCGCCGTCTTCAAAGGTCGGGTACATGGAGCTGCCTCGTACCTGATGGGGCTGAAACAAAAACAGGTAAATGACCACGAAAACCGCTAAGGCGATCACCACGGTTTCCATCAAATCCAAAAAGAAGGTGCCTACCCGGCGGAAAAAGCTCATGCCGTCATTGTAAAACCCCGTTAATTAATTGTAAAGGTCTTTGGGGATCAGTTATAATATCATCGTGAGACCGCTTAGCTCAGCGGTAGAGCGTTCGCTTCACATGCGAAAGGTCAGAG
>PFEM01000026.1:7102-8003 GCA_002793635.1 Candidatus Shapirobacteria bacterium CG10_big_fil_rev_8_21_14_0_10_48_15 | reverse complement strand
CACATCATCATGCCGGTCAGAGTGCAGGAGTAACGGCTGCCGCCACAAATTCGATTTGATGAGTGCTGGGCTCAATCCCCTTTGATTTCAACCAATCTTTAACTTCTTTTTCAATTTCTTTTTGGTTGCCTTGACGGATTTTTACTTTTAAGGCCAATGGCCCGCTGTAGGAGACCGAAAAGGCTGCCGTTTCATAAGGAATATATTGCAAAAGGGGATAATTTTCTGCGGTGTCTTTTTTTTCTTGATAAGGAATTAAAGGATCGCCGGCAAGAACCTCGGTTTTAAAATTTATTTGGGACAAAAGTTGATTTTTTTTGTCTTTAATCTCAAAGGAATAAACGGTATTAGCACTTAATGGTTCTTGAGAGGTAACCACTAAAGTTTGTTGACCATTTTCTAAGCCAAAAGTTAAAGAATTTACTTGAGGGGAGATATTGAACTGAATTTCTTGTTGGTTTTTTAAAGGCCGATTAAAGTCGACAGCGATATCTAACCTGACAGCAGTAATATTCTGGCTTTGATTTTCAGGAGAAACATTAACGACAGCCAACGCTTTTTGTCCGCCGGTAATTAATTTTAATCCGATTAGCAAACCAGAAAGCATGGCTAAACAAATGGTGAGAATTAAGGTTTTTTTATTCATTTTAATTGTCTCTCCTTTGCCAGCCGGCTAACCCAGGCAAGGCAATACCGAGATCAGTAACGGCGATTTCCCGAAAGCGGACCGTGCCGTCAGTCCCGATCACTTCGGCAATTTCAATTTTAACTAATTTATTTTCAAAATCATAGACAGTTTCCACCACCATGGCTAGATGGCCGGTGCTGCCGTTTGTCCAGACAAAAATGTCTCCCGGCATGATATTAAGATAATTACTTTTGGCGATTTGGCGATAGCCGG
>PFEM01000026.1:0-7062 GCA_002793635.1 Candidatus Shapirobacteria bacterium CG10_big_fil_rev_8_21_14_0_10_48_15 | reverse complement strand
AATTGGAATATCAGCGTTAAGCAAGCAATTTTCTGCGGCCGTTAAATTGCTTTTGGTAATTTTGTCAATGCCGCAGTCATCAAGATTGCTAACAATCATTCTGGCCAGTTCCGCCGCCGCCGCGGTACTGATTTTGCCTTCATTATTAACACAAATTGAAATTGACGAAAATTCGCGATTTTCTTTACTACTGATTTTTCCTGACACACCAAAAGTGTTGCAAAGGCGGTCTTCTTTTTTAGTTAAGATTTTGTTTAACGGTTTTTTCAGCGCTAATCGCATAGTGATGGTTTTTTTTTGACCAGGAGACAGGGGTCCAAATTCTTCAGGGCAAAGCCCCTTCTCATCCGGTGAGATTTCAGGAGGAGGTTTATGATACCAAAGGAAATAATCCCCAATAATTGTGGGATCACAAGGTTCAAAAGAAGAAGGTTCATTGTCACCTAAAGTTAAAATTTGGTATCTAAACCAAAAATTATCCAGTAAATGAAAAACGTAGATTTTAGGTTTGCCGGTATGTTTAAAACGATCTCTAATCTGAATGTCATTTAAAGTGCCGTTGACATTGCTGCTTAGGCCATAGGTTAATTCATAATTTAGGGCGATTATCTCGCCAGCATCATTTTTTTCAGCCGAAACAAAAGTTTTTTTAATCGGAATATCAGCGGAAATAAATTCGCTGCTTAAGGCTTTTTGTTCAATAAAAACGGAGGAAAAAATAAAAATGATCAAAATGGTTCCGGCGACCACAATAATGATGCCAATCGCCATGGCGGCGACCGCCCCGGCCGAAATTCCCGCGCTAACGGTAGCGGCACCGTGTAAACCGGCACTAAAAGCGCCGGATACCGAGCCAAGGAACCAATCGCCGAGCGCTTGGATACCGAGGTACTGTAGATAAACTCCCAGAGAAGCAAGGCCAGTTTGGACCAAAAAAGCCGGCCAGCCGGTTAAGCCAAAGACGCTGTTAATAGCAATAGCAGCGGCATAACCCAACCAACCGCCAAAACCGACGAAGTGGCCAAAAATTAATTTAACCGCGCCCCAAAAAACCGCTCCACCACCAAGGGCAGCCAAAGTAGCTTGGAATGGGCCTAAACCGAGCAGAATCGCCAGTTGGTAGCCCAAAAGAGTACCGGGGTTGAGAATAAATTGCAGAATGGTGCCGACCGCGTGGCTGATGGTGCCGCCAATTTTGGCCACCGTCGGTGAGACAAATTTAACCAAGAGGGGCTTGATACCGACCTGCAGGCCGTATTCAAGCCCGCCACCGGCGACGGTGGAAAGAACGTGGCCCCAAACAGGCACATTAATGCCCAAGGCCGGCAAGGCAAATTGAGATACCAGTAAACCAGCCAGGGAGCCTTTTATCGGCAGGTAAAACCAGCGATTGCTGATGGCGAAACCAAAAGCTTTGCCAAAAATAGTGGTGTGAGCGCCAACCGCCCAGTTGCCGATTTCCGTGACTTGACCCAAGTTGCGGAGAAAGTGGAAAGTTAGGTCCGTCAGGCCCAGTCCACCACCAGCTAAAGGATTGCCAGTGGCCAGATAGCCCAGGCCACCGCTGATCAGACCATGAGGTAAAGCTTTAGATAAACTACCCAGAACGCCCTTGCCAATTCTTAAAAATTTGAAGAGGGACAGTTTGGTGCTCACGCTAAGGTTGGCCCAACTTTTGGCGACGAAGGGAATTTTTTTGGCCAAGGCCCAAATCCCCCCGGGAACGAGTTTTAAAAGTGCCAGTGGCAGGCTGACCATCCAGCTGGTCAGCAGGCTTTTTTGCCGGTTTCTCTTACTGCCGACACTGCGGCTGATCGACTCCTTTAGGGTTTTGCCCACCCCGGGAATTTTGCCAAAAACCCAGCCAACCCCTTCACCTAGGCCGGTAAATGCTTTATCACTAACCCAACCCAAGGCGGCTACGGGTGCAAAGTGATAATCGCCTTTAAAGTCACGGGTATAAAAACCGACTTTGCTACCAATGGACTTTAAAATATTTTTGCCGAAGTTTTCCAGAAGTTGGCGCTGGGCGTCCGGGCTGATGCTAACGCCGTAAATTAATTTTACTTTCGACCGCAGACTGTCTTTGGAAGGTAAAAAAAGATCGGTGATGGGTTTGGGTAAAAGATAGACTAAGGAGTAGTAGGGGTAGCGAAGCGTGGCCCCGAACGGATCGCGGGAAAAATCGCTAATGTTGCGGCTGATGTTTCTGGTAGACAATTGAACCTCCGGAGAGTTGAGTCCCCTGCCGGCTGCGCGTAAAGCAGTACTGACCACGTTTTGGGGGCGGTTAGGGATAGCTTCGAATTTTTTGGTTTTTCTTTCACTCTCGCGGTAGCCAGCCTGAAAACTGGTTAAGGCTGGTCGGCCGTGCTTAGTTGCCCGGACTTTAAAAGAAATTATTTGCGAAGGAGTTTGGCTGACGGAAGAGATTTGGCCAAGGGTCTCGTTGACGCGGTTTAAAACTAATTGTTGGTTGCGGGCAGTCAGCAGTCTAAATTTTGGGGAGCTAGTGATCATCGCGTTAATTTGACGGCCGATCGTTGCTTGTTCTTGGCTGGTAAAAAGACGGTTGGCGGCGATGTGGTCTCTGGTTTCTTCAACAGCCCGGTTTAAGGCTTTTTGGGAATTGGGGGCCAGGGGGTCAAAATGGCCGTGCTGGTGGGCGCTGATTCTTTGGCCAAGGTAGTCAGCTGATTTTTGAGAGATTTTTTCGGCCAAAAAAGACGCCACCCCTGGTACGCCTTCTGGCGTGCCAAAAAATTCTCTGGCAAACAAATTGGCTGGCGCTTGGCCTTCAAAGAGACTGGTGATTTCTTTTTCCAGCTGCTGGCGGTGGAAATGAGCGGTGCTTTTTTGGCTGATTTCTTGAGCCGCCGCCCGGCGGTCAGTTTCGTTAATCGTCGCGGCGAACTTACCGTTGGTGTCTATCAGGCCATGTTTAGTCAGGATAGTTTGCAGCTCGGTATCGGTGACATTTGGCCCGCCTTTTTTGCCGTGATGAAAGGTGAAGTTGGTTTCTTGCGGCAGGTGAAAAAGGTGATTTTGGGTCTGCTGAATTTGTTTGAGTGTTTCAGCAGGGGGCAAATTTGACTGGCTGATTTCCGGTTGGCTAACGGCCAAAACCTGGAGACGGTTGGTTAATTGTTCAAGAAAATTGCTGGCGGTGATATCAACGATACTGGCTAAATTAGCGTCAGTAGCAACCGCGTCGCGCAAGGTTTGCCGTAAGGAGGCTTTTTCTTGTTCTTGCCACCAATCTCTTTCCAGAGAGTCAGCTAGTTCCCAGAGCTGGAGATAATGCTGGCGGAGACGCGCGTTCATTGTAACTCACTTTGGGCAGGCGGCGTCCGGAAGTCTTTAGTTGATTGTTGCTTTAAAATTTCTTGCGGCTTGGTAGTGATCAGCTGGTGCTCTTCCGGGGAAGCGATGACTCTCACCGCCACGTGATTGGCGCCGGCAAAAAACAAGCCTTCACCCACATCGGCCGAAAGCAGCAAGTGTTTTTCTCCCTCGGAGAGATAAAAAGTTTGGGCGACCTTATCGATAGCGGCCGTGGATTGCTTCATTAGAATTTGAATGGCCGAGTTGGTAACGATCGCTTTGCCGTGATCACCGGCTAGGAAATCTTCCACGTCTTGAGTGATGGTCGTCAGCCCCAAGAAGTACTTCCTCGCCCGCTTAGCGATGGAATAAAGGAAGTTAGCCGAGTCAGGGTACTGCATCATGTACCAGGCTTCATCCACGATCAAAATTCTTTTCTTCATGTCCTTTTTGACTCGTGTCCAAATGTAGTCGAGAATGATAAACATGACAATGGGCCGCAGCGAGTCCTCCAATTCTTTGAGAGAAAAAACGGTTAAGGGGTTGGTGATATCAATATTGGAGTGCTGATCAAAGATACCTGTAAAGCCGCCCCTGACAAATTTTTCAATCCGGCTGGCCAAAGAACGTGCTTCACTGTTTTCCATGCCGATTAAGGTTTTGTAGAGATCCTCCATGAGCGGCGGTTGCTTTTTTTGCGTGGCCGGATCAAGGGTGATGCCCTTCATTTTGTAAGTCATGACCAAGGCTCGGTCCAAGAGGGCTTCTTCATTGGCGGAAAGTTGCCCCATAATCACCTTAAAGAGCGAGTGGAGCGAAAGAATTTTTAAGCCCAGTTCGTTTTCGCCTTCTTCATAAACCGCCGACAGGTCAAAAGGATTGATTTTGGCAGGCGATTTAAAGCCAAAACTGACGTATTCGCCGTCAAGGGCCTCAGCCAGTTTCTGGTATTCCGCCTCGGGGTCGACAATAATCACTTCAGTGTCAAACATCAAAGAACGCAAGGCTTCCAGTTTGACCAGGTATGATTTGCCACACCCGCTCGTTCCAAAGACGCAAGCGTTGGCATTTTCCAGTTCAAAGCGGTCAAAAATCACCAGGGAGTCATTGTGTTCGTTGATCCCATACATGATTCCGGTATCACTGGTTAGTTCTGACGAGGTGAAGGGAAAAGTGGTGGCCAAAGAGGTGGTATCCATGTTGCGGGTGATCATTAATTTGCCAACACAAGTAGGAATGGTTGTTTTAAAACCCTCTTCCATTTGCATGGTGGCTTGCTTGGCGACAATCATCAGTGAGCCCAGGGTGGAAATGACTTGTTTGGTGACTTGGTTAAGCTCTTCGATCGAATCGGCGGGAATGGTGATATAAAGGCCGAATTGAAAAAATCTTTCCGCCCCTTTGACGAGTTGTTCTTGCAGGGTGCGGGCGTCTTCCAACTTGGCCTTGGTCGTGGGTTCAATCAGCCGGCCGCGCTCGACGGTATTTTGAATTTCCGCCTCCATTTCGGCGATCTTGCGGCGCAATTCGTCCAGGATGCTTTTGCCGGCGACCGGATAAATGTACATCGCCACATCCAGAGAGTGGTCAAAATTGATCAGTGGCGATAGCCAATTGGCCGAAACAAAGCGAGGATAGCCGGCCACAAATAAAGTCCGGAAGTAACGGCTACCGATTTTAATTTCGTTAAAGTCCACTTCAATCGCACTGGGGGCAATGATGTCTTTGACGGAAGTGGTGCCCTGCTTCAGTTTGATCATCGGCGTCGTTTCTTCCGGCCTGGCTGATGACTGGTTTTTGGTAAAGGGAATTTTGGGCAGCTTAATCATTTTCATTGGTTGATTGGCTCACTAAATTATCAATTTGGCCAAAAACGCTCCCGCTTAAGCCGGTTTGCGGTTGAGGTTGGGCCGGCTTGAGCGGTTCTGGCTGTGGCGCGGCTTGGGCGGGGTTTGGGGCAGGGGGGCTTGCTTCAGGGCTGGGTTCCGAAACGGCCCTCACCTCGTTAGCATCTGGCGCTGTTTGGGGTGGGGTGGAAGCGGGTGGTACTATGGTAGACTGCACCAAAGGCACTTGGTACTGGCTGGTGTCCACCGTTTGCTGGCCTTGATGAGCGGAATTATAAATTTCAAAAAAGAGCTTGATTAAGTCTTTAGATTCCAATTGGTGACCGCGAATACCCAGACGGGCTAGTTGGCGCAGCAAGTGATCTCGGCGGGGATGCAAATTGATCTTGGCCTGTTCAAGAATGTAATCTTTGGTGAAAGGCAGCTTCCTTTTTTTGACGTTCATGCTCGCAGCCAGCACTTTGGTGGCCCCGATTTCCAAAGGGCTCATGGGGATCACTAAATAGAATTTTTTGTCCAAAACATTGTTTTTCTGGACTGTTTCGCGGACAAAATCGTGATATTTTTGGATCTGGCTTTTAAACAGTTTGCTTGACTTTTTTTCAGCAGTTTCTTTTAAAAGGCTAAGATAGCTGGAAATGTCTTTTTGTTGAGAGCGCACGACAATTTGGATCGGAAAGTTTAGCGAGTTGATCAAAGCGGCGTAAGCAAAAATGGTCGCTTCTTGCTCGGCTTCGGACAAAAGATCAAAGTTGATGGAGCTGACGGCGATTACCAGGCAAGCCCCGCCGTCTTTTAAAATGACAATCCCTTCTTGAATATCCTCAATTTCCAAGTGTTCTTGGGTGCTGGCGCGGATGGCGACTTTGATGGTATCGATCATTTGGCTTTGATTTTAATAGGCTGAATGATTTTGCCTTCAGCCTTAATTTTGATTATATCAAAATTAAGATCTTCCTTTTCGATTTCAATTTCGTACTCCCCGTTGCTTAGGGGCGTCGCGATCATGAATTGCCCCAACTTGTTGGTTTTGAAAGCCCGCACCGGCAAGCCTTGCTCATTTCTGATTTCCAAAATCGCCCCTTCGACAATTTGTTCAGCCTGATTTAAGACCATGCCGACGAGAATATTGGGCTGACGGGGCGGTTCGGGAAAAGGCAGTTCGGTACTGGTTTCTGCTGCCACCGGTTTGGCCGGCAGGATACGAAAAACCGCGTTTTCGTTGGGCTGAATTGGCTGATTAATGATGCGCACCGGCGTTTTAAAATTTTTAATTTGCCGTTGTGGATTTCTGGACAGTGGTGCAAATGGTGAGATGACCGGTACTGGTGGCAAAGGCAGCGGCGGAATCGGCCTTGGTGCCGGTCGAGGTTGAAGGGGAGCGCTGGTAACTGACTGGATTGCGGCCGCAGGGGTTGACTGGAAAAGCTGATGAATGTTATCCAAAAACTTTTTTTCCGACGTGTCAACCGGCGGAGCAGCCGACGGAAGAGTCGCCAGGTCGATCAGGTAATTTTCTACCTGAAATTTTGATGGGGTGATCGTGGCTTTGGGTAAAACCGGCGGCTGATGAGTAAAAATGGCGATGGGCTCCGCCTGTTTGCGCCAGATAAAAAGAGTGGGTGAAGAAACGCTTTTAATAAAAGCGGTGATCCAAATTAACAACGGTCGTTCCTCAAAAGGCAGGAAGGCAAAAGCAAAGCCGAGGAAAGCAAAAAGAAGAATAAACGGCCACTTGATAAAGTCCGGAATAGGCAGACCGTAGAAGATTAAGGCTAAAACCGTGCCGCCGGCCAGGTAACCGAATTGCTTAAGAGTCATGTCACCCACCAGACGAAACTCGTAAGAGGAAATGTTTTGTGGAACCGGATGTTGTTTTAAAGGCATATTT
>PFEM01000008.1:31554-31828 GCA_002793635.1 Candidatus Shapirobacteria bacterium CG10_big_fil_rev_8_21_14_0_10_48_15 | reverse complement strand
GACTCAAGAAAGTGCCTCTCTACCGGAAGTCGGCCAGGAAATTGCCCAACAGTTTATGCAAAATAATCATCAGCTCCCACAACCAGTCCTAAATGAGTATCAAAGATATATTAGAGAAAAAACTCTCAGTCAGTTAGGTTTAAACAACACCTTAACCGCTAAAAATTTAGATAAAGAGAAAAAGCGCCAAAAATCTCTCTCCTTTCCACCCAATTCTCAAATTCCCCAAGAATCCGGAGAAGAAAATCAATTTCATTACCGAATATGCTACCTT
>PFEM01000008.1:31295-31503 GCA_002793635.1 Candidatus Shapirobacteria bacterium CG10_big_fil_rev_8_21_14_0_10_48_15 | reverse complement strand
CTTGCTTCAGCAAACACTGATCCTATCCCAGTACCAAACGGTGAAAAATTCGGAAGATTGTTTAAATCAAGAGGATTAAATAATCTTACCGCCGAGGAAATTTTTGCGCGAATCCAAAGACTGGAAGGGAGACATCCTACCGACATACATCAACAATATTCTGCCAGAGTGGCTGGTGGTCCTTTTGCCGGTTGGCACGAGATCCTTG
>PFEM01000008.1:31023-31171 GCA_002793635.1 Candidatus Shapirobacteria bacterium CG10_big_fil_rev_8_21_14_0_10_48_15 | reverse complement strand
CTTTAATCAGCCACCGCTTTGATTTGACAATGAGGTGTCAAATGAATGTGGGTATGGGGCACGTCAATGCCGATTACTTTAATTTCTACGTATGGCCGTCGGTCACCCCCGAGGAGGAATTTCCGCCCCGAGGAGTCGCTCACTTTTC
>PFEM01000008.1:19756-30972 GCA_002793635.1 Candidatus Shapirobacteria bacterium CG10_big_fil_rev_8_21_14_0_10_48_15 | reverse complement strand
ACGGACGATTTTGCCGGAGCGGGTCTTGGGCAGATGATCCATGAACTCGATTTCCCGTGGGTAAGCATGGCCAGCCAGCTCTTTTTTAACAAAAGCTTTAATTCTTTCTTTAAGGGCTTCGGAAGGTTTCTCCCCCTGCTTAAGAGTCACAAACGCCTTGATGATTTGACCGCGCAGCGGGTCGGGTTTACCAATCACGCCCGCCTCGACGACGGCGGGGTGAGCCATCAAGGCCGATTCAACTTCAAACGGGCCGACGCGCTCGCCCGCCGTCTTGATGACGTCGTCGTCCCGGCTGACAAACCAGAAATAACCGTCTTTGTCCCGGTAAGCCAAATCACCGGAGATATACCAGCCATGTTTAAAGTATTTACGGTACTTTTTGGGCCGGTGCCAGATTTTGATCATCATTGATGGCCAGCCTGGTTTGATCGCCAGGCTGCCGATTTTGTTAGGCGGTAGGATTTGCCCCTGGTCGTTCACGATCGCCGCCGTCACCCCGGGAAATGGCTTCCCCATCGAGCCGGGCTTAATCGGCAAAACCGGGTAATTGGCGATTAAAATACCGCCGGTTTCGGTTTGCCACCAGTTGTCATGGAAGAGCAACTTGAGCCGTCGCTGGCCCCAAAAGACCGCTTCCGGGTTGAGTGGCTCGCCCACCGAAGCCAGGTGACGCAGACTGGTAAAGTCATATTTTTTGGTCAGCTGGTCGCCGGCGGCGGACAACATTCGAATGGCGGTCGGTGCGGTGTACCAGACGTTGACACGATATTCCTGGATCAGCCGGTACCAAACTTCAGGATCAAAGCGGCCTTCAAAGACCAAACTGGTGGCGCCCACCGACCATGATCCCAAGATGGTGTAGGCAATGCCGGTGACCCAACCCGGGTCAGCGGTGCACCAGTAAAGGTCATTGGGTTGAATATCCAAAACCCACTTGGCGGTCAGATGCTCGTGCAAAATCGCCAAATGACTGTGGACGACACCCTTGGGTTTGCCGGTCGTCCCGGAAGTGTAAAGCATAAAAGCCGGCTCGTCCGGGTCCATGGCCACGGTCTTGAAGACCGGTGATGCCTGGGCCAGCGCTTTTTCAAATTCAGCGTCAATCAAGATCACTTTTTTCAGATACGGTAGCTGTGGCCTGATTTTGGCCACACGAGCGGCAAGCTCTTGGTTGGTCACCAAAATTTTGGCGTCGCAGTCGTTGAGCCGGTCCAATAAAGCTTGGGGACCAAAGGCGGAAAACAACGTGCCGGCAATGGCTCCCGTTTTGAGGGTCCCCAAAAAGCCGTAGTAAAGCGCCGGGATGCGCGGTAAAAAGAAAAACACCCGGTCGCCCCGCTCGACAGCCAGGTCTTTCAAAAGATTGGCAAATTTATTGGACAAAATGGCTAACTGTTCAAAAGTATATTGCTGTTTTTCGTCTTTGGCCGAGTGCCAGAAAAGGGCGACTTTGTGACGTGCCGGGCCGGCCAAATGGCGGTCAACGGCGTTGTAAGCCGCGTTGATCTTGCCGTCCGGAAACCACGTCAACTCCTTTTTGGCCGCTTGCCAGGAAAAGTTTTTGGCCGCTTGCTCATAGTCAACCAAATTGGGCTTAAAGGTTAATTTTTGGCGAATAATTTTGGGTTTGTTCATCGCTTTTTAATGAGACTTTCGCCGCTCATCAGCGACGGTTTGGCGATTTCCATTAAATCAAGAATGGTGGGCGCCACGTCCGATAAAGAGCCGTCACGCAGGTCGACTCTGCTTTGACGAAAAGCGCGGCCCACAATAACCAACGGCACCGGGTTGTTGGAATGCTCGGTGTCCACTTCACCAGTTTCTAGGTTGATCAGCTCTTCTACGTTACCATGATCGGCAGTAATGACGCAACAGCCGTCTTGAGCCAAAACCGCTTCCACGACTTGGCCCAATTGTTCGTCCACTACCTCGCAAGCCTTGATACTCGCTTTCAACACGCCGGTATGGCCGACCATGTCCGGGTTGGCATAATTGACCAGTAGGAAATCATATTCGTTTTGGTTGATTTTTTTGATCAATGTTTCGGTCACTTGAAGGGCGGACATGGCTGGCTGCAGGTCATAGGTGGCGACTTTGAGAGAGGGAATTTCTTGCCAATCTTCGCCCGGAAACGGCTCTTCCCGCTGGCCGTCAAAATAGTAAGTCACAAAGCGTTCTTTTTCGGTTTCGCTTAAGTGAAACTGCCGGCGGCCGGCTTCGGACAAAACCCGCGCCAGCGGCAGGTTGATTTGCTCAGGGGGAAAAGCCGTGGCGGTCGGCAGACCCTTTTCGTATTCGGTCATGGTGACAAAAAACAAGTCTTGGAGGATTTTTTGGCGCTGAAAAGTAGTGGTATTTTGGGGAGTTTCGTAAAGCCGCAGGCCGTAACGTTCGGCATAAGGGTCAAAAGCCGCTTTTTTGATGGTGAGCTTTTCAAAGTTGGGCAGAACGAAAGCTTTGGTCAGCTGTCGGGGGCGATCAATCCGGAAATTGAAAAAAATCACTGCGTCGTGGTCCTGGACCAACCCGATCGGCTTTTTTTGATTATCAACCATGATGATGGGCTCGACAAATTCATCCGTTTTGCCTGCTTGGTAAGAGGCCTTGATCGCTTCTAAGGGGGAAGTGCTTGGTTGGCCAACGCCTTCAGTCAAAGCCCGATAGGCTTTTTGGGTGCGCAACCAACGGTAGTCGCGATCCATGGCCCAGTAGCGGCCGCACAAGCTGGCGATTTGGCCGATACCGGTGCGGTCAAGTTCTTTTTGAATCCGCGCTAAATAATGAGCCGCCGACGTCGGCGGCGAGTCACGGCCATCGGTAAAAAGATGCAAAAAAAACTTGTTTAGGTTGGCTTTTTTGGCCAGCTGAATTAAGGCCAGCAAATGCTCTAAACTGGAATGAACCCCGCCCGAGCCGATTAAACCCATCAGGTGCAGGGCCGACTGGTTTTCTTGGACGTGCCGGATGGCCTGACTGAAAGCCGGAATTTTGAAAAAGCTGCCGTCGGCAATGCTCATGTTGATGCGCGGTAGTTCTTGAAAAACGATGTTCCCAGCGCCTAAATTGAGATGACCGGCTTCCGAATTGCCGTCTTCATTACGCGGCAGGCCCACGGCCTCGCCCGAGGCCGCTAGCCGAGTGTGCGGGTAGACGGACCAGTAACTGGTCAAGTTGGGGGTTTTGGCTTGAGTGACCGCGTTGCCCGGACCGGGGGAAGCCAATCCCCAACCGTCCATGATGATTAAAACCACCGGTTTATTCATGGGCATTTTGATCAATCATTTTTTCGATGGCCAGCAACCGGTTGTATTTGGCGACCCGCTCCCCGCGCGCCGGCGCGCCAAACTTGACGTAGTCGGCGCCGACACCGACGGCAAAATCAGCGATGAAATCCTCGTTGGTTTCCCCCCCGCGGTGGGAAACAATCACCTTCCAGCCGGCCTGACGGGCTAATTTGATGACTTCAATGGTTTCGGCCACGGTCCCGACTTGGTTGGGCTTGATCAAGATGGCTGAACAGGCGCCTTTGCGAAGCGCTTGCTGGACACGCTGTTTGTTGGTGGTTAAAAGGTCGTCACCCACGATAATCGTGTTACCGGTGAATTGTGCCAGCTTAGTCCAGCCCTCCCAGTCATCCTCATGAAACGGATCCTCAATTGAAGCTAACGGATATTGACGCAACAGGTCACGGTAAAACTCGACCAGTTCCTCGGTGGTCATCGGCGTCGTGCGGTCTTTAATCCGGTATTTGTTTTGGTGATAAAAATAAGCTGGGGCGACATCCAAACCCAAAAAGACCTGGCGACCCAAATTATATTTGAGGGCCTGGATGGCTTCGGCCAGCACTTCCAGGGCGTCGAGATTAGTAAATAAATTGGGCGCGTAGCCGCCTTCATCACCCACCGAATGAACGGCTTGGTACTGAATCAGCACTTTTTCAGTTTCCCAATAGATTTCCGCCAACATCCGCAAGGCTTCGGCAAAAGTTTGGCCGGAAGACGGGATGACTAAAAATTCTTGGAAATCAAGGTTGCCGGCGCCGTGTTTGCCGCCCTCAATTTGGACGGACATAGGCGTGGGCATCTTTAAATCGTTGGGCCCAAGGCCATAAAGGTGGGCGACATACGCAAAGCAAGGAATGTTTGCCTGCAGCGCCATGGCTTTGCAAAAAGCTTCGGAAACCGATAAAATCGCGTTGGCTCCCAATTTGGCTTTTTCTTTGGTGCCGTCCAACTTAATCAGGGTTTCGTCCAGCTGCAATTGACTAGCAAATTCCCGGCCCACGATCTGTTCGGCAATCGTCTGGTTGACACTGGCGATGGCCCTAAGGACACCCCGACCGTGGAAGCGATGGGGGTCTTGATCCCGCAGTTCCACAGCTTCATATTTGCCCACCGACACCCCCGAAGGGACGGAAGCGGTGGCGGTCGCGCCGCTGTCTAAAATAATTTTGGTTTCGACAGTCGGACTGCCGCGGGAATCAAGAATTTCCCGGGCGGTCACGCTCTTTATTTTTGACATTTATTGCCTGATAAAATTTTACTTTCCACAGCATAAACTACTTCGCGGGTGCGATCAAGAGCATCCGGGCTGACCGAAAGGCTGTCGATACCCCACTCGACTAATTTTTCCGCCAGATCCGGATAAGTCGTCGGTGCCTGGCCGCAGATTGAGGCGGTGATTTTTAGTTGATGGCAGATCTTGATGGTGTGTTCTAAAGCCCACAAGACGGCCGGGTGGCGCTCGTCAAAGATGGCCGTCAAAGCCGGGTTGTCGCGGTCAATTCCCAAAATCAGCATGGTCAAGTCGTTGGAACCAATGGACACGCCGTCAATGCCCACTTTGATAAACTCCTCCAATAAAATCACGTTGCTGGGAATTTCGACCATCATCCATAGCTGAAAACTAGGGCTGCGCACCAAGCCGTTGCTGACGATAATCTTTTTGACGGCTGCCAGTTCCTGCGGGGTGTGGCAAAAGGGAATCATCAGCCACAGATTTTTGAAACCGTGCTTGTTACGAACTTGTTTGATCGCCGCCAATTCCAGCTCGAAAACCGCTTCATCAGTTTGGTAGCGAAAAGCGCCGCGATAGCCCAGCAGCGGGTTGGCTTCCTCCGGTTCGTAGGCGGCGCCGCCCACTAAGCTGCGGTATTCGTTGGTCTTAAAGTCAGTCGCGCGGTAAACTACCGGCCGAGGGTCAAAAGCCTGGCAAATTTTGACCAGCCCCTCGGTGAGTTGATCAACAAATTGCTTTTGGCGTCTTTCTTTAATCAGCTTTTTGGGGTGGATGCCGATGTTGGCGATCATAAACTCGGCGCGGCAGAGACCAACCCCATCGACATTTTGGCGGGCGGTCTGCTCGGCCAGATGCGGTTCTCCTAGATTGGTGTAAATCTTGGTGGCGGTTTTGACGGCCAGCGGCCTTTTGATCGCGACTGACTGATTTAAAGACGCCAGGCTGGAGGCGGTCGGTGCCGATGTCCCCAAACTGCCCCGGTAGACGGTGCCCTGACTGCCGTGGACAGTCACGATTTGTTTATTTTTGAGAATTTTAGTGGCGTTTTTGGTGCCCACCACACAGGGAATGCCCAGCTCGCGGCTGATGATGGCGGCGTGAGAGGTTTGCCCGCCTTTGTCGGTGATAATGGCCACTGCCCGTTTCATGGCCGGGACAAAATCAGGCGTTGTCATGGAGGTCACCAGGACATCGCCCTCCTCAACACGGTGGATATTTTTGGCGGTTTTGATCAGCTTGACCGGGCCGCTGGCCAAGCCAGGACTGGCGGCGGTCCCTTGTAAAATAAGCTGCCGGCTAACCTTTTTTGGCTCGAGAGTTAAATTTTGGGCCTTGAAAGCTTTATCCATCGTGGTCACCGGCCGCGTCTGGACGATCCACAGCTTCCCCTTATGTAACAGCCACTCAATGTCTTGGGGGTAATAATAGTGGCGATGAATTTTTTTACCGATTTTGGCCAATTGCTTGATTTGGCTGACGGTTAGCTTTTGCTTGGTTTGCAAGCGCCGCGGCACCTTAATTTCTTTGTTGCCCTGGCCGGCTTTGACTAGCTGAACAGTTTGCTTGGCCACCCGACGGTCGAGAATTTTTAAAGAATTTTTTTCGATCAGGTATTGATCTGGTGAAACCACTCCCTGGACAATGTATTCGCCCAATCCGTAAATTGCCTCAATGACCAGCCGATTTTTTTGGTTGCTGATCGGATCAATGGTAAACATCACCCCCGAAACTTCCGCCGGAATCATTTCTTGGACCGGCACGGCCATGCCGACCTTAAAATGGTCGAACCCTTTTTCTTCGCGGTAGAAAATGGCCCGGGGTTCAAACAGCGATGCCCAGCACTGGCGGACTTTTTCGACCACGTTGGCTTCGCCCTGAACATTTAAAAAAGTCGCTTGCTGGCCGGCAAAGGAAGCTCCCGGGAGGTCTTCCGCGGTCGCCGAAGAGCGAATGGCGACGATGGCATGCTTGAGTAAGCCGCCCAGCTTGAGGTAACTGTCGATAATTTGTTTGGCCAGCGACGGGTCAATTTTGCCGGTCATTATCAGCCGCTTAATTTGGTGGGAAACGTCGTTGAGCTGTTCGGGTCGGGTCAAATCAGCCCCTTGCAAATAATGGCGAATTTTGGTCTTAAAATGATTGTTTTTGAGAAAATCAAAGTAGGCTTGGCTGGTGACAACAAAACCGTTGGGCACCGTAATCTTAAAAGACATCATTTCACCCAGATTGGCACCTTTGCCGCCGACCAAATTGCCGTCGTCTTTATCAATGTCTTTAAACCACAAAACCGCGGCTTTATTTTGGCTCATGGGCAGTCAATGCTTCTTTTAATTTCAGAATCCATGGTTCCGGGCCAGGGTCTTGGTGATTCAAAAAAGACAGGTAGGCGCTGGTGAAACCACCCAGTTGAATGATCTCCCAGGCTTGAGCCAATTGACTGGTAGTTTGTGGCGGATAACTGATGACTTTCGTTTGGTGTTCTTGGATGATTTTTTGGGTGATGGGGTAACGGCTTTGCACGCGCGGGTGATAGCGGTGGGAATTGATGAAAATATAAGCCAAGTCAGACTTGGCGGCTTCGGGCTGGCCAAAAGCTTCCACCAAATGATGGTCCATTTCCGGCAAGTCAAAAAATAAACTAAAATGATGGGCAATTTCGTTGATTTGGTTGCGGGCAGTGTAAGCGGCGCCCCGAAGATGCTCGCTGGCAACCCAAACCACGATTTTATTTTGTAAGAGTTCGGCCAGCTGCTTGGCGGGATTTTTCTCGGTTGGCGTTTCAACCAAAAACTTTTTTTGAACCGCTTTCAATTCCCCCAAAGCCGCCGCAAAATCGATCTTGACAACCCCAATTTGATTTAAAAATCCTAGCAGACTGCCCACCGCATAACCGATGGCCGTTTTGGGATAGCCCAAATAATTGTAGAGAGGCTGAAAGATTACGCCCGGTAAACCGTTGTTAATTTTTTCCCCCACTTGCCCACCGGTAGTGATGGCAAAAATTTGGGCCCGGCGCTTGGCCGCGTCCGCTAGGCAACTTAGGGTTTCTTGGGTGTTGCCTGAATAACTGGCGATGATCACCAGACTGTTGTGGTCAACGGCGGCTGGTAACTGGTATTCGGTGACGACTTGGAACGGGATGGTGAGCTCATTTTCAAATAAGCTTTGAATCACGCGTCCTCCCAGCGCCGATCCCCCCATGCCTGCCAGGAAAATTCCCCGGCAGGAAGAGAAGTGATTGGTTGATGGAGATTTGATTACCTGTTCCCAGGCATCAGCCAACTGCTGGGGAAAAGCCGCAATCGAGTCGTAAGCGCGTGAGGGATCAAGTTTTTTAATTTGGGGCAGGTCGTCCAGGAAATTCATCAAGCTGATTGTAACACGCTTTTAACTAACGCCATGCCCGCTTGAGCCAGCTGCTGGGTTTTGGCTTGGTCTAGCGATTCGGCGAAGACGCGAAATTCGGGAGCGTTGCCGGAGGGGCGAAACAATATCCAGGAGTTTGGGTCAATCCAGATTTTCACTCCGTCCTGATCTTCAATTTTTTTACCTTGGTATTTTTTGACGGCGGCGGCCAGAATTTGGTCATTAATTTTGGAAGGGCAGTCAACTTTGTCTTTGATAATATAATATTTAGGTAATGCTGCGGTCAACTCACTTAATTTTTTGCCGGTTTTTTTCAGCAAGTTGAGCATCTTGATCGTCGCGGTGCCGGCGTCACGGCCGTAGAAGATTTCCCCGGAAACGAAACCACCATTAGATTCAAAGCCGACGTTGGTACCGTGTTTTTTCATAGCGGCGACGACATAAAGAACCCCCACCTTGGTCCGAATCACTTTTTTGCCGATTTTTTCCACGACGGTCGAAGTGTTGATGGGCGTCACAATCGTCGGGTCAGGGCTGTATTGGGCGATAATCGAGCAAGAAGTTTCGCCAGTTAAAGGTTGACCGGTGTCGTCAATAAAAATTGCCCGGTCGCCGTCCGAATCATAACCAATGCCCAAGTTGGCCTGCTGGTCGAAAACTGCCTGGCGCAATTTGGGGAAAGCGTCTTGAATTTCCGTGTCTCTGGAGAGCAGCGGTTTAGTTGGGTCGGCATTGATAGCCAAAACTTGGATCTGAAGTTTTCTTAAGACGTCGGGAATGATTTCGCTTTGAGTGCCGTTGCCGGGGTCAACCGCGACTTGCCAACCTTGGAAATCAGACCGGGCCAATTTGACCAGCATTTGGGTGTAAACCTGCCGCGCGTTGGCTTCCTTTTTAATCAGCCTTTTTTGGGGTTGGTAGCGGGTTTGCTGTTTAATTTGGAAATAAAGTTTTTCAATAACAGTTTCGTCTTGCTTGGTAATTTCTTCCAGGCCGACAAAAAACTTGAGGCCATTAAGATTTTTTTCAATATGGCTGCCGGTGACCATAATGCCGGCACAATCATGCTGCTTGATGAAGTAGTTGAGAGCGGGGGTAGGAATAATTCCCTCATCCCAAATGTCCCATTCTTGGCCAAGACCACTGGTGACCGCGCTTTTAATCCGGCTGCTGCTGGTGCGGGAGTCCATGCCGAAGACGATAACTTTTTTGGCAAGCTTTTTGGTTTGAAGAAATTGGCTGAAAGCCTGGCCGATGTCAAAACAAAATTGATCAGTAAACAAACTGGCGGCATCGCCACGGATGCCGTTGGTACCGAATAAAGCCATGAATTGATTTTAAAGTGACGCGACTAAAAGGTCAAGAGTGGCTGGCAGGTTATAGGCGGCTTGACCGGTTTTTTGTTGCCAGTCAATTTCCAAAAGCTTGCCATAAACAGCGACGAGCCTTTTGAGCGGGAAGTTTTTGGTTTGTTGAACCAGGCGGCTTTTTTGCCAGGGAGCCATCTTGTCTAAGCCGGACGCCCCTAGGTCGGCGGCGATAATCAAGTCACCCACGCGGCGGCAAAGTAAAAAAAAGACTAATTCGGCCGGTTCATTAATTAAAGTTTGGCGCAGCCAGTAAAGCGAAACTTTTTTATTTTGGCCTAAGCTGTCTAGAAATTTAAAAATCGTGGCCGGAAGCAGATATTTTTCTACTTGGGCATTTTTAAAGCCAGCTAAGCGCCGGCCGTCAATAGTTTTGCCTTCCCACAAAATTAAATTGGCGGTAGTTGGCTGTTTAAGATAAGTCAGAATTTTGTCTTTTTCCTGGCCGGCTGGTCGGCTGAAAAGATCTTCCACAATGACCAGCTTTTTTTGGCCAAACAAGGAAGAAGCTTCTAGCGCTTGTTGAAATTGATCGAGGTTGGCTTGCCGACCGTTGAGGCGAATCACTTCGCCGGAAAATTGTTTGGTTTCCTGAGTAAGCCTTTGTCGGCTGACCACTAAATTATCGCCATGAAAGATAATCATACCTTTCGGAGTTTTTTAAATAAGGCCTCGACTTGGCGCGGGCCGACGATCACTTTTCGGTGCCGGTGCGGTAAAAGCGCCCCGGAAAAGTTTTGGGGGATGTGCAACAGCTCGTGGATCAAAATGCGTCGCTGGTTATCACTGGATAAATGATCAAACTTTTCGGCAATAACCTCCAGACAGTAGCAGGGTGACTGGTTGAGGGCTTGCTGCCAAATCCGGGGAAAACCCCAGATACGTGCTCGCGCCCGTGCGCGCGAGCCTTGGCTGCGAAAAGCAAAAATATTTTTGGGGTTCAGGTGACCCAATCTTAACCTAGAGATGATTTTGGTTATCTCCTGGTGAATATCGGGAGCTGCGTGCCAGTTCATTTTAGGCCTCTATCACTTTATAAACCTCATCGCCTTCTTTAACAGGCTGATCGACCTTGAGCCCAATCGCGTCGCCCTTCTTGGCTTCGGCAATACTTTGGTGTTCGACTTGCATGGAAGCCACTTCCTGCTGAAATTCATTGGAACCGGTAAATTTAATTTGATCGCCGGTTTTGAGCGTGCCCTCCACCTCGACCACCGCAACGCTGATTTTGTTGAAATAGTGACTGACTTTGCCGACTTTGATATCTGTCATCAACTTCACCTCCTTCCTTGCCCGCCGTAGCCTTGGTGTAGGCGGGTCCTATTTTTTTAAGTATACCACAGAGACTCTTCTTGGCTTGCCAGAATAAGATTAGAAAAAAAGCCAACCCCCCAAAAAAAAGTACTTATTACAAAATTCTGGAGAGAAAAGCGGAAGATGGTGACCCCGGCGGGATTTGGACCCGCGGTTTTTGGGATGAAAACCCAATGTCCTTAGCCGCTAGACGACGGGGTCCCTTCGCTTCGCTCAGGGTAAACCAGTTTACACCGAACGGAGTGAGGGGTGAGCCCGGAGCGGATCGAACGCTCGACACTCTGCTTAAAAGGCAGATGCTCTACCACTGAGCTACGGGCCCTGGAAAATTAGCTTATTTTAACAAAAAAACGAGCGGGCGGCAATGACTGGTGGCAAAAGAGAAGGGCAATTTTCTTAGACGGTGATTGACCGTAAATAATACTATAGCCAATTTCCAAGCCTGTCAAGAAGCACCGACGGACTGGTATAATCATTTCATGATTGTTTTGGGTATCGATCCCGGCCTAGCAAGTGTCGGTTGGGCGGTGGTTGAAAAAGGAGTGACTCCCAAACTACTTGATTATGGCTGCCTGACCACCAAGCCCGGACTTTCTCTCCCCCACCGTCTTGGCCAAATTGCGGCCGCCGTAAAAAAACTGATTACCA
>PFEM01000008.1:0-19747 GCA_002793635.1 Candidatus Shapirobacteria bacterium CG10_big_fil_rev_8_21_14_0_10_48_15 | reverse complement strand
CACAGGTTTTGGCAATAGAAGAAATTTTTTTTGCTAAAAATGTTAAAACCGCCATCATTGTGGCCCAAGTCATGGGGGTCATCAAAATGATTGGTCAACAGGCGGGCGTGGAAGTTTGTAGCTACACGCCCTTAAACATCAAAACCACGGTTGCCGGCTACGGCCGGGCAGATAAAAAGCAAGTGGAGGTCATGGTAAGCAAAACCCTGCGAGTTAATCAGCAAATCAAGCCCGATCATGCGGCGGATGCCGCGGCGGTTTGCCTGACGCATTTGTTTACGAACCAAGAGTTGGTGGGGTAATTTTTACGGCGACTTGAGGAATGATGGATCACCCCTCCGGTCGCCTAGCAAATTTTATTGTATAATGAGCTCATGATTGGGAGCTTGCGGGGGGAGATTATTTATAAAGGTTTGGATCGAGCGGAGCTGCAGACGAACGGTATCGGTTGGGAGGTTTTTTTGCCCCAAAGAGAATTGGCCAAGTTAGCTCTCAACGAAAAAAAAGAACTTTTTATTCATCACCATGTGGCTGAAGGGGCCGATGTTTTGTATGGCTTTTTGAACCGTGATGATAAGCAAGTTTTTGAAATGCTGTTGTCGGTTTCTGGCATTGGTCCCCGAATTTCCTTGTCAGTACTCTCGGTTGCTTGCGGGCAACGGATTTTGCAGGCGATTGCTGAAGCTGACGTGGCTTTTTTTGAGCAAGTCAGAGGTTTAGGTCGCAAAGGCAGCCAGCGAATCATTGTGGATCTGAAGTCCAAAGTGGGCCAAATCAAAGAGCTGGATTTGCAAGACAAGGTGGGCAATCAGGCAGTTAACCAAGCCCTGCGTGGTTTGGGCTTTACTAAGGAAGAAGTGAGTGAGGCGCTCAAAGAACTGCCCAATAATGTTAAAGAGGAGGATGAGATTATCAAGTATGCCCTGCGGCAATTAGGTAAAAATGGCTAAAAATACGGCGATTGATCCGGAGCCACAAAAAAGTGAAGTGGGTGTGGAACAAACCCTGCGGCCGCAAAAACTGACGGACTTTGTTGGCCAGGATGATTTGAAGAGGCAATTGCGAATCATTATTGCCGCGGCCAAAAAAAGGCGTGAACCGGTGGATCACTTGCTTTTTTATGGCCCGCCCGGCTTGGGCAAAACTACTTTAGCCAGCTTGATTGCTAAAGAAATGGAGGTTAATATCAGGATCACTTCCGGACCGGCGATCGAGCGGGCGGGTGATTTGGCTTCAATTTTGACCGCGCTGGAAAAAGGTGACATTTTTTTCATTGATGAAGTGCATCGCCTTAATAAAGTGGTGGAAGAGACACTTTACCCGGCCATGGAAGATTTTTGTTTGGATGTCGTTTTGGGGAAAGGGCCGGCAGCGCGCACTTTGCGCTTGGAACTAAACCGGTTTACGGTGGTGGCAGCCACGACCAGAATTGGTTTGCTTTCTTCACCCATGCGGGATCGGTTTGGTTTCGTGCACCGTCTGGATTTTTACAATGAGGCGGAATTGCAGCAGATCGTCTGCCGTTCTGCCGAGGTTTTGAGAGTCAAAATTGATCATCAGGCTGCTTTGGAGATTGCCCGCCGTTCTCGAGGGACGCCGCGAATTGCCAACCGATTTTTGCGTCGGGTGCGCGACTACGCTGAAGTCGAGGCCGACGGCCAGATCTCTTTAGCCGTGGCTCGCGCCGCCTTGGACATGTTGGCGGTAGACAAACAGGGATTGACCCAGGCCGATCGTCAGCTGCTCTTCGCTTTAGCCCAAAAACATCAGGGTGGTCCGGTGGGGATTGAGACTTTGGCGGCGAGCATCAACGAAGATATTGGAACAATTCAGGAAGTCTACGAACCATTTTTGATGCAGGTTGGCTTGCTCAAAAGGACGCCCCGCGGCCGCATGCTGACTGCCCAGGCCTTTAAATTTCTCGGTTTGCCAGCTCTTGACAAGCAATTGTTTTAATTTTATTCTAAAACCATCATGCCTGCCAATTTCCCGATAATTTTTAAAGTTTCCTACCTGTTGGCCATTTTGCCGACGATTTTTGTGGTCATTACCGCGATGCTTTCAAGCAAAGAAGTTGGCGGCACCTTGGGCCAGGGCTTAAAAAAAATCTCCGCCGGCTCGATAATTCACACCATTTTGATCATGACTTACATTGTTTTGGAGCGGGGCAACCGGGGTTTACTGGAAGAGAGCGTGATCAAGATCTTTTTTATCATTGGCGGCGGGCTCGGCTCTGGCTTGTTTACCTGGGGATACCTGCAGATTTACAAAATTGCCCGCAAGCTTAAACTCTTCACTATTTAAATATTCAACCGGTTGACTTCTTCCCAATTGTTTTCGTCAAGTACGACGATTTGGTTGTCGCCGAGGATATAGAGATAGTCATTGATATAAAGGGCGCGGCGAGCCTGAAGGTTAGCCACCGTACGCAATAAAGACAGCTTGTTACCACGGTAGCCAAAAATATAGCCGCCCCGATTGGCTGGCAGGAAAAAGATTTGGTGTTGGCTGTCAAGCAAGAAGGCGTGATGGTTGTTTAAAACCTCGGACCAATATTCATCAAGGATGTGTTGATCTGTTTCTACCGGATTTTCCGGACGGCTGACGTCAAACAAAGACAGTTTGACTTGACTGCCTTCTTGGCCAATGCCTAAAATTTGGTTAGCCGCCAGCGGGTGCAGGTAGGAAGAGAAACCGGGAATCTTCAGCTCGCCTTTGACTTGTGGCTGGCGGGGGTTGCTGAAATCCAGCACATAAAAGGGGTCAGTTTTTTGAAAAGTGACTAAATAACCTCGATCGGCAATAAACCGGGCCGCGTAAATTTGTTCGGTCAAACCCAGATTAACAATCTGGCCGACCGTGTTTAGCTGGCCATCCAAAACATAAATATCGTTGGCGCTGGCCATGCCCCAGCCCATTTGCCCTCCGCTTCGGAGAGTGGTAGCCAGTCGCAAGTAGCCTTGATATTCGTCCAAAGAAAATTGGTTCAACGGCCGGCCCGGCACCTCGCCAGTCGCCTGAACCGCTAATTGGTCAAGGCCGATTTTGACAATGGCCGTTTTTTCCAAATCGCGCAAATGATTTTGGTTGAAGTCCTCCCAACGGTTGGCAAATTCGTTTTCCACCCGTAGTTGTTCATCTTCATTTAGAGAATTAAAGTATTCTGCCAGCAAACTTTGAATTTCCGTCATTTTGGCCTGATTGCTTAAATCATAGTCTTTAATTTTGGCTAGCTTGCTGATCAGGTATTGAGGAAAAAGATCGTCATTGACTTGCAGAAATTGATAATAAAAATTAGCCAGATCTTGATAATAACTGTAAGTGACGTAAAGTGCCTGACTGGACATAAAAATTACCGATTCGCTGGTGGACCCAACGAAAGCCAGGCTTTGGCTGATTTGACCGGATTGGGGATCCAAGACAAACGCAGTGTAGGTGGTATCCACCGGGACGGTATTGGTCGGGTGGTAAATATCAGTGCAGCGCACCTGATATTTTTGTTCTTTGATTTGTAAGGGGGCAATCGGGCAGGGTTGGTTACGGTCAATTTGTCTTTGGGTCAGGAAATAGATTTTATTTTGGTAAAGTCTGGCGGCAGTCAGAGAATGATTGTTTTGGTAAGTTACTTGCCAAGCGGTTTGAGGGGAAGCGGGATTAGCAATATTGTAGCCGTAAATCCCTTCTTGGCTGAAAATAACCAAGATCTGCCCCACCAGGAGCATTTCCCCAGCCTGATCGATTTGGCCAATGAGCTTCAGCTGTTCAGGCGGAAAAGCCCTGATAGCGCTGATCTCCGGTTGAACGGAATTGGGTACTGGCCAGCCCATCTGATCAGGCTCTAGCAAGGGAAGCGGCCGGAAAAAATTCTCCGGCAGGAAAAAGATTTCTTGACCATTAGTTTTGGCAATATCCGGTTCATCAATCCTCTTTACTTGGACATTGGTTGCGGAAATTCTGGTAACGCTGTCATCGGCAACTTTTAACTCGGCAGTAGGAATGGCGGCGGATTCGAGTGTTCTGGCTAGGCCAAAAGAAGCCATGAAGCCGGTTTGCGGGACGGTGGTCAAAAAAGCTTTGAAATCTTCCAGCGAACTGAATTTTTCAAAGTTTATTTTCTTGCCCACTCCTGGGGGATTAAAAAAGTTTTGCATGGTGGAGGTTTGGGCAAAAGATTGAATCACCAACACCGAGGCCGAGCCAAGCAAAAAAATCAAAATTGCCAGTAAGACAAACGGCAACTTTTTGGGGCTCTCGCTGTTGGGACCTTCCAGCGTCACCGGCTGGGGGGCAGGCTGATTGTTCATGTCAATTTAGTTTAGAAAGCTTTGCTCTTCTTGTCAATAGTTTTGAGGTTGATTAAGTAGTGCTTGGCGCTGCCGGCTTTTTAGCGACAGCGGGCTTTTCCGATTTGGCCTTGACGACAGGTTTTATCGGTGCTTTTGGTTTTTCCTGACGCCGTTCGCGAATTAGGGTGGCGCGGCGGCCGATGCGTTGGCGCAAATAGTAAAGTTTGGCGCGACGAACGTTACCCTTTTTTTGGACCGTTACTTGGCTGATCCACGGTGAATTGACCGGCCAGATGCGCTCGACGCCGATGCCGCCCACCGCAATCTTGCGGACGGTAAACATTTTGTTTTCACCCCGGCCTTTAATTGCAATCAAAATCCCTTCAAAATTTTGCAAGCGGGCTTTGGCGCCTTCTTGGATTTTTTGCTGTATCGTTACGGTATCGCCGATGTGTACCGGGGTCTCTTTGATTTTAATTTGATTCGCCATAGTATAGTGTTGATTTCGCTTCGCTCCACCGCGGAGGAGTCATGGCTTTCGCTTCGCTACAGCCTGCCACCACGGTCGCCGTTGGCGACCTTCCGAGGAGAGTTTCGCTTGTGGCGTCATTTTAGCAGAAGTGAGGGAGGATTAAAAGTATTATTTCCAAAAAGCGTTCGTAGTGGCGGCCGCGTCGGTAGTGACCCATAACCCAAGTTTACGAAAGGCACTTTCATCACCTCGGGCCGGAAGGTGAGTGGTGTGCATCGCACAACCGCGCAGGTCGGGTAATTTATTAAGCGCCCGGTAAGCCGTCGGATTGGTCGAACTGGCAATCGAAAGCACAATTAAAACCTCACTAAGGTTAAGGCTTTCTGATTTTTCCTTGAGAATGACCTGCTTGACTTTGTTAGTACTGCTGATTATTTTGGGAGAAAGCAAATGCGTTTTGTCGGGAATGCCGGCTAAAGTTTTAATGGCGTTGAGGATGACCGCTGCCTCGGCATGAAGCAGACTGGAGTTTTTTCCGGTGACAATTTGGCCCTTGGGTAGTTGGATAGCTGCTCCACAAAAAATGCCCCGTTCGCCCTTGTCCTGACGCCCTTGAGCGTCTTTTAAGGCTTGACGCGCTGCCGGGACGACTTGCCGGTCTTCCGGTTTGAGGTTAAGTTCTTTCATCAAGGCCTCGACGCGCGCGCGCGCCTTTTGGCTTTTGAAGCCCATTTTGACTTCCATCTGGTGCCGGAAAAAATAAAAGATAATTTCTTGCCTGGCGGCCTCTTGGACAATTTGGTCGGCAATGATGCCTTGGCTAATGCAGTTGACGCCCATATCAGTTGGCGATTGATAAGAATTTTTCGCCCCGATCTTTTTAAGAATTTGGTAAAGGATCGGGAAGGCTTCAACATCGCGATTATAGTTAACCGCGACTTGCCGGTGGGTTTCCAGGTGAAAGGGGTCAAGGACATTAAAATCTCCCAAGTCAGCGGTGCTGGCTTCATAGGCAATATTAGCCGGGTGCTTGAGGGGGAGATTCCAAACCGGGAAAGTTTCAAATTTGGCGTAGCTGGCCGGCCGGCCGCGTTGCTGCTCGTGATAAAGCTGGCCGAGGCAGGTTGAGAGCTTGCCCCCGTTAGGTGAGGCGGCCGTCACGACGACCAATGGCTTAGCAGTTTTAATAAAGGGATCAGCCCCAAAGCCACGGTGGCTTAAGATCAGCTTCAGATCAGTCGGATAGCCGGGAATTTCCCGGCGCAAGTAAGTTTTAACGCCTAGCTGTTTCAGGCGGCTTTGAAAGTCCAAAGCGGTCGATTCGCCTTCAAAACGGTTGATGACCACCGCCGCCACGGGCAGGTGCTGCTCATTTAGTTCCCCCAGGATTTTTAGGGTGTATTCCTCGTTGTTTAATTTGACGTCACCGTGGAATTTGCCCTTTTGCAACTGCTTAGCGCTGACGCAAACGATCATTTCCAGGTCTTTTTTAAGCCGTTTTAAAAGCGTCAATTTCGCTTGGGGGTCATAGCCGGGCAAAGTGCGGGCCGCATGACCATCAAACAGGAGCTTGCCCCCAAATTCCAGATAGAGTTTTTTAGATTGGGCGAGTCTTTGGCGAATCGCTTTGGTTTGCGCCTGAAGATATTTTTCGTTGTCAAAGCCAATTTGGGGTTTCATTAGGCAAGCAGGTGACGAATTTTTTCGCGCAATTGGTCGTCATAATTGATGCCGTAGGGCAAGGGCATTTTTTTGCTGTTGCCGTGATTGTCGGTGAAAATCAGTGCGACTTGATCGGCACCAGCGCTTTCTCGTAATAGCTTGTTGAGCTCAACCAGCCGTGGCGCGGGCGTGCTGCTCGGAATTTGGATAATCAGTTCGGCTGCTCTTTGGGCTCTTTTCTTCAGCCGGGTGATGCTTTCCGGTTCAAAAGTTTTTTCTACCAAAATGGAGAGAGAATCCTCCCGGTATTCCACTCTGCCCTCGACAATAATAATACGGTCCTTGGCCCAAATCGACTTGGTTTGCTGAAAAATTTTGGGAAAGATCACCAGCTCCATGGAACCGCTGTCGTCTTCCAGCCGGGCGAAGGCCATTTCTTGATTGCTTTTTTTGGTAAAAACCACCCGTAGATCAGCGATTATTCCGGCCACCCGAATCAGCTGGCCCTGGTGCTCGTCTTTGCTAAGCTGATTAAGTTTGTAATCAAGATAGCTTTCTATCTTTTCCATGATGCCGGCCAGCGGGTGGTCGGTCAGGTAAAATCCCAGCAATTCCCTTTCCAGCAGCAGTAGCTCTTGGCGGCTAAATTCCTCCACTGCCGGCAAGTTGTCTTGAGCCGCCGCGGCGCTTTGCTGTGCTTCACTGCCGCCAAACAGGCTGGTTTGGCCATTGGCCTTTTCTTTTTGCAGTTTGGCCCCGTGAGTACGAATGTCTTCTAAACCGGAGAGCATGGCGGCCCGCTTGCCAAAATCATCCATGGCGCCGGACTTGATTAAACTTTCGATCACTTTTTTGTTGACTTTTTGGCTGTCAACCCGCTGACAGAAATCGGTTAAAGAACGAAACGCGCCGTCTTGTTGACGAGCGCTTAAAATCGTTTCAATGGCCGCTTGACCGACGTTTTTGATCGCGGACAGGCCAAAGCAGATAGCTTTACCGGTGAGTGATTGGGGCAAATCCTCCAAGGTAAAGTCGGTTTGGGAACGATTGATGTTGGGCGGCAAAACCGCGATGCCCATTTTGCGGCATTCTTGGACGGCGACAGTAATTTTTTCGTCTTTGGTCGGTCCGGAGTTCGACGCTGCGTCCGCGGTCAGCAGAGCCGCCATAAATTCGACCGGGTAATTGGCTTTCATATAAGCGGTTTGGTAAGCCACCATGGCGTAGCAAGCGGAGTGACTCTTATTAAAGCCGTAAGCCCCAAAAGGCTCGACCAGTCTAAATAATTCTTCAGCCTGACTGGCCTCCAAACCGTTTTTGACACAGCCCTGGATAAATTTGATTTTGATTTTGTTCATGTCCGGCCGGTGTTTTTTGGAGCTCATCGCGTGCCGCAGCTCGTCGGCTTCCGCCCAGCTGTAACCCGCCACTTGAGTGGCGATCAACAGCACGTCATCCTGATAAGTGATCAAGCCATAAGAACGTGCCAAAATATTTTTTAGCTTAGGGTGCAAATAGCGGATTTCCGAGGGGTTGTTTTTGCGCTTGATAAATTCGGGAATGATCTGCATTGGCCCCGGCCGATAGAGAGCGACCATGGCCATCAAGTCAAAGATGGTGGTGGGCTTTAGTTCTTTAATATTTTTGCGCATCCCGGCCGATTCCAGTTGAAACACGCCGACCGTCGCGCCGGTGGACAGTAATTGAAAGGTTTTTTTATCGTCCAGGCGAATTCCCGAAAGGTCGATTGTCTTGCCCCGAAACTGCCTGACGATCTCCAAACAGCGCTCCAAAATGGATAAGTTGCGCAGCCCCAAAAAGTCAATCTTCAGGAGCCCCACCGCTTGCTTGTTGGCGTCCACGTCAATGTCGTACATGTCAAATTGAGTGACCCGTTTTTTTTTGGTGCGGGGTTCCAACTGCAGGGGAACGTAATTGGTCAGCGGCTTGTCGCCGATGACCACACCGGCGGCGTGGACCGAAGCGTGGCGGGCGATTCCCTCCACTTTTTGAGCCAAGTCAAGCAGTTTTTTGTATTGCGGTTGGCGGTAGTAAGTGACCAGTTCGGGGACAGATTTAAGGGCCTCCTTGATGGAAATACCCATGGGGATCAGTTTGGCAATCCGGTCCGGATCCGAGTAGGGCATGCCCAGCACGCGGCCGATGTCCCGCACCGCCCCTCGAGACTCCATCCGGCCAAAGCTGATGATGTGGGCGACCTTTTCTACGCCGTATTTCTTGACCACATAATCAATCACTTCATCGCGGCGGTCATCAGCAAAATCCAAATCAATGTCTGGGGTGGAAGGCCGGTCCGGGTGCATGAAGCGTTCGAACGGCAGCGCAAAAAACAGGGGGTCCAAAGAGGTGATGCGCAGCGAATAGGAAACGATCGAACCGGCCACCGAGCCCCGCCCCGGACCGACCCGAATCCCCTGCCTTTTGGCCCAGTTGACAAAATCCTGGACGATCAAAAAATAAGTAGCGTAGCCCTTATCAGTAATCGTTTTCAGTTCGTATTCGACTCTGGTTTTGATTGCCGGGGTAATTTGCTCGTAGCGTTTGTTGAGGCCCGCCAAAGTTAGTTGGCGCAAATATTGCTCGGCGGTCATTTTGTCCGGCACGTCGTATTGGGGCAGATGCCAGGTGCCAAGATCAATTTTTAAATTGCACTTGGCCGCAATTTCCTGGGTGTTTTTGATCGCGTCCGGGTAATCGGCAAAGTCTTTAGCCATCTCCTCCTGCGATTTGAGATAAAAATCCGGCGAGTCAATCATACTCATCCGGTTTTTGTCGCTGATCATCTTTTGGGTTTGGACCGCCAGCAGGGCGTCTTGGGCTTCAGCATCATCCGCCTCGACATAATGAACATCGTTAGTCGCCACCAGAGGAATTCCTAACTTGCGAGAAAGCTTGATGATTCTTTCGTTGGCCTTGGCTTGGTCAGGAATTTTGGGATGATGCTGGATTTCCAAATAAAAATCCTTGCCAAAAAGATCCAAGTACTGTTTAGCTTTGGCGGTCGCTTTTTTGTCCTCTCCTGCCAACAGTAAGCTGGGGATTTCTCCTTCCAAGCAGGCGCTGGTGGCGATCAGGTCTTGGTGATACTGCTGCAAAATTTCCCAATCGACGCGTGGTTTGTAATAAAAACCCTCTAAATGAGCCAGACTGATTAGTTTCATGAGGTTGCGGTAGCCGTTTTGATTTTTAGCCAGCAGGATTAAGTGGTTGCGGCCGCTGTCTTTGGCGGCTTCCTTGTCAAAGCGGGAGCGGGCAGCCAGGTAAGTTTCCACGCCGATAATCGGCTTGACGCCGTATTCCAAAGCCGCCAAATAAAATTTATGGGCGCCGTAAAGGACGCCGTGGTCGGTTAGGGCCAAAGAATCCATGCCCAGCTCCAAAGCTTTGGCAAAAAGATCCTTGATCCGAGCCAGGCCATCCAGCAGTGAATATTCAGAATGAACGTGAAGATGAGTAAACTCCGCCATGCCTTAAGACCATTATAGCAAGAAAATCTTGCTCGCCAAGAGTCATTTGGTCTTTCTTTTTGGTTTTGCTTGTGTTATAAAAACGGCATGGTGATTCAAGTGATTAAGCGCGACGGCACCACGGAATCGTTTGCGGCCAAAAAAATTGTGCGGGTGGTCAAAGCGGCGGGCTTGGAACCACCGGCGGCCGTGGCCTTGGGCGGCCGGGTCGATAGTTGGGTCAAGAGCTTGGGGAAAGACCAAGTCACTTCCCGGGAGATTCGCGATCAAGTGCTGACCCAATTGCGTCAGGCTAATCCTCACGCGGCCAATCTTTTTGAGTGGTACGAAAAAACCAAAGACCACAACAACCACCTCTAAGGTGGAATTAGGTATGCACCTTGGGTATTTTGTTATTTTTCTAATACCAGGTGCTTGATTTCTTCTAGCCTTCTTTGGTAGTCCGCTTGATTAAAAACAAAATCTTGATAAAGTCTTTTACTTTTAAAATAGTTAAAAATCATTTCTTTATTACAAAATTGTAAGCTTGTTTTTCCTAGATATTCTGGATAAGAGGAAAAAGAATAATTTTCTAAGTCGCCAATATTTTTAATAACGTAAGCGGTGCAGGGGTTAAGATGAATATAGCGGCTAACGTGAAGAAGCTGCTCTTCAGTTTCGATTCTTACCGCTTTAAATTTTCCCTGGAAAAGTGGACCACTTCGTTTTTGCCTGGAATTAAAATAACGAGTGTAACTGTTGGCGAAGTTGCCCATAAATTTTGAAATGCCATGGTCTGCCTTTTGCTTTAAAAGGAAATGAAAATGATTTGGCATTAAGCAATAAGCAATGATTTCCGCCCAAAATTTCTTTTCTGACCTTAAATTGGCAAGAATTTTATCCCGATTTTTGCTGGATTCAACAATAAAATGGGAATATTTAAGCGGTAATTCTCTGTTTTGATAATAAAAAAGTATGTTGAGGGCTCTTTGGTATTGCCAATTATTAGCGAAAATTGGTTGTGAGGCTACTCCCTTGTTGATGACATGGTAAATTTCATTATTGGCTAAAACAACTTTTCTGCCGGGCATCTTACGTTTGAGATTAAGCCAAATTACCAGAGGTGTCAATAGGAATCCACCTTAGAGGTGGTGGGTGTGGAGGGCGACCAGCAGGGGCTCCAAGGCGATTGAAGCGACCGCCGTATATTGATCAGCGGCTCCGTAATAGACAAACAGTTTTTCCTTGATGATCACCGCGCCGCAGGCAAAGACTGTCCCCGGCCGCAGGCCCTGGCGTTCATATTTTTCGGTCGGTTCCAAAATCGGGTAAGGCAGCTTGCCAATGACTTGATCCGGCTCTTCACGATTCAGCAGCAGCGCTCCCAGCCGGTACCGGTTATCTTGGGCTGATAGTCCGTGGTAAATCAGCAGCCAACCGTCTTTGGTGGCCAGCGGTGGCGCGGCAATCCCAACTTTTTCGCTATCCCAGTGCCCTGGTTGTGGCCAGGCAATCATTTGCCCCCCTACCCAGTCATCATCAGTAAAAATCAGGTCATTCACGTAATCAATCCAGATGCAGCCGCCGATCCGGTGAAAGAGGGCGTAATGATGGTGAATTTTGGCCGGGAGCAAACAAGCATTTTTGTCACTACGTTTGGGGCAGGAAATGGTCACCGGTTTGGCCCAACGCCATTTTTGGGCCAAAAAATCAGTTTTTTTAATAGCAGTTAAAACGGCCCGGGTGGGGTTGACGCCGTCAAAAGCCGTATAACACATAAAAATTTGGTTACCCAGAAGCGTTAACCGTGGGTCTTCGCAGCCCGAATAACCTGGTTTGGCTTTTTTTTCAAAATCGGCGCGCGGTTGATAAGCCGGTTTGCCCAGCCGTGTGTCGATTTTTTGACCGTTTTGACTGGTGGCATAGCCCAGCACCGAAGTCTCGTCATCCCCCATCGCCCGATAAAGCAAGTGCACCCGGCCGTCAACCCAAATAGCAGCCGGGTTAAAAGTGTATTTATTTTCCCAAGGATGTTTAGGGTCAGGAGCAATAATCGGGTTGCCGGCATACTTTTCCAGCCGGACTTTTTCCGCCTGATTAAAAGAGATTTGGGTTAGCTGGCTGTATTTTAGCAAGTCTACCAGTGGCTCCAAATCAACCTCGGCGGCGCAGCAAGTCGTGTCGGCCGCGCCGTAAAAAATCCGCAGCTTGTTTTTAACTACCAGGGCGCCGCTGGGAAAAATCACGTTGGGGACGCGACCATAAAGTTCATATTCCTGCTCCGGAACCATTAAGGGCTCTTGGGTACGGCCGATAATTTGGGAGGGATCGTCTAAATCCAGTAAGACCGCCTCAATGCCAAAAATAGGGTTGCCGGTGGTGTAATTGCGGATGTAAGAGTAGATGACGAGCCAGCCGGCGGCAGTTTTGATCGGTGGGGCGCCCAATTCAACTTGATCTTGATTTGAGCGCGACAACGGCAAAACATGATCATTGAGACGATCCAGCCAGTCGCGCCAATAATTTTCTGACCAAATATTTGCTTCCTTGTTGAAGGCAGCGAGGGCAATTTTGGCCGGTGGCTGATCCGTGTTGACCGTCAGCAGGGCCATCATCCGGCCATTGATTTTTTGGGGGAACAGCGCCATCGCTTTAGAATTGAAACGAGTCACTTGGTGCTTCGCCAACAAATGGCGACAGTCTTTGGTAATGGCCACCCCGATTTTGATCCCGTTGGCCGTATGGGGATAATCTGCCAAAGCGGTATAGAAAATATAAAATTTGTTACCCAGTTTGGTGATCCGCGGGTCTTCACAACCGTATTGCTCCCAATGATATTCTGGCGTGATTAGCAAATGAGCGTCCTTAAAATTAAGGCCGTCGCGGCTGGCCGCGTGACCGATTTGCGACAGGGCCATTTGCTTGGTGAAATAAACTTGAGGGGAAGCGGTCGCCCGAAAAACCAGGTGAGTTATCCCGCCTGATTGCACCGGGCAACCATTGAAGGCGGCCAAGGCTTGCCAGTGGACCCTCTCGTCAGGCGTCAAAAGCGGATTTTGGGAAAGGCGGCGGACAGTCAGCATGTCAATGAATCATCTTAACTGGTTGTTCAAGCGGTTGCAACCGGGGCTGGCCAGTTTTTTTCAATTTGTCCAGAAATTCTTCCATGGGTGAGTGCGCCACACAAACAAATTCGTCTGAGCCGCCGTAATAGGCGATCAGCTTGCCTTGATGTTCCACCGCGCCGCAAGCGTAAGCGACACCGTATTTCAAACCACCGTTTTCGTAGCCGGTTTCGGCCGTCAAAATCGGCGCCCGGCAGCGGTACAACACGCGCGTGGGGTCTTGACGATCCAGGAGCATGGCGCCCAGCTTGTAAATCCGGTCATCAAGGTCATCCACGGCGTTGTAGATGACCAGCCAGCCTTCAGGGGTCTTGATGGGGGTGGCTCCAACACAAACTTTGCGCGAGTCCCAGTAATCTTCGCGGCGTTGAATGCGGTATTGCCCCTTGAGCCAAGTTTGACCATCAAGGTGATCGAGGTCGTCAATAAAGTCGATCAAAATATCCGGAAAGACGCGGTGAAAAAGAACATATTTGCCGTTGATTTTTTCCGGCAGGAGACAACCGCTTTTATTAATCTCCCCGGGTTTGGAAATCAGCACCGGTTTTTGCCACTGCCATCGTTGCTGGCCGAAATCGGCCGCGCTAATGGAAGTCATGGCCAGTCGCGGTTCACTCCAGCCGTCGAAGGCGACGTAGATCAGGTACAGGCGGTCACCGATTTTGGTCAACCGCGGGTCTTCACAGCCGCCGTAGCCGCCAGCCCATCCTCCCCAGTCACCGGCACCGCCGGAAATAAACTGCAGTGAGCAAAAAGACGCTGGCTGCTCGTTGCCGCCCTCAAAATTTTGGCTGGGTGCAAAAATTGGCTGATCCGACCGCTGGTCAAAGTGTAGGCCGTCCTGGCTGGACGCGTAGCCGAGCATTGATTGGTAAGTTTGACCAACCGCGCGATAGACCAAATGAATTTTGTCGTCCTGTTTAACCGCGGCGGGATTAAAAACCGCCAGCGATTCCCACCAATGACCGGGGACGGGCCGCAAAATCGGGTTGTCTGCCAAGCGGGTCAGCAACGGGTAAAAGCTTTTGTCTTCGGGGGTTTGCCAGAGTGATTGGTGGTGTTCATGTCGGAGGGTTAAAATCTGTTTAGCGTCAGTTTGCCAATAAGAAATTAACGATTGCTTGTCTTTGACGAGACCGATGGGTTGGGCGGAAGCCGCCCAACCGCCGCGCTGTTGCCAGAGCACTTGGTGCAGTTTCCGGTTATGCTCACCGGGATTATTTTTGTTCAAAAAGGCCACGCGTAAAGAATAGACGGGCACTCCCTGTTCCTGTTTAAACAAAAAGTAAAACGCCAGCAAATGCTGATCGGTGACGATGACGTTCGCAATTTCTAATTTGCCGTTATGAGTTTGCTCGGTATTGAGGGATAAAATTGGATTATCGTTGACTTGCCAATGTTGCAGGTCGCGGGAAAAAGCCACGCGCAAATCATGGCGGCCGAACAAAAGGACGCTTTGGTCGTTGTATTGGTAATCAGGGACAATCAGGCCGGGTTGACTAATGGCTGGCTGGGTAACAATTTTTTGCCAGTGAACCAAATTGGCCGAGTAAGCGGTCGCCAGCCGTCCGGAAGCGGTCAAAAAGTTGAGTAAAAACATCCGGCCGAGCTTGCTTGCCCGCCAGTGGCTGGTCTGGCCCGTCTTGACTAGCTTTCCTTGCCTGGTTTTGATTTCCCCCCGTTGGCTGTGGAGCTTGAAGCGCTCCCCTTGCGGCGAGGTAAAGAGACGAAACTTGGCAGTTTTTTTGGCAGTTGGCGCAACAAAAAGAAAAATTTTGTCTTGGAATTGACCTACACCAAAACCACGGATTGGTTGATGATCCTTCATTATTCTTAATATAGCACAAAATTTATTTGTCAAGAAGGCTTTTGATCGCTTGGCGAGTTTGGTCAGGATTAGCGCGACCGCGGCTTTGGCTCATGACCTGACCGACCAAAAATTTGATGGCCCCGGCCTTGCCCTGCCGGTAGTCGGCGGCGGCTTTGGGGTGCTTATCCAAAATTTGTTTAATGATGAGTTGCAAGCGACTAGCCCCCAGCGGGGGTGGCTGCTTTTGGGTGATTTGGGCAACCAGTTGCCGGGGCGAAGTTTTTTGAAAATTAATTTTGTTATTAATAATCAAGTTAGCCGCAAGGTTGATTTTAATTTTGTTTTTGATGGTCAGCATGACTTTCTCAAAGTATTGGGCTTTTTGAGGGTGGCTCACCAAGACCCGCGCTTGATATTCGGTCAAACCTTGCTGCTGGAAGCGCTGCTGCTGACCAGCGGGTAACTCGGGCAGCTGTTTTTTAATCAGGTTGATTTGCCGGCGGGAAATTTTTAAGGGCGGCAAGTCTGGTTCAGGGAAATAGCGATAATCGTGGGCCTCTTCCTTGCTGCGTTGCGAATAAGTTTGCTGCTTTTTGGTATCCCAGCCGCGAGTTTCTTGCCGTGGCTGCCTGCCCGACCGGAGTAACGCCGTTTGCCTGGTGATTTCGTAATTAATCGCCCGTTCCACAAAACGAAAAGAATTGAGATTCTTAATTTCCACTTTATACTTTGGCAACTCGTCACTCGTCACTCGCAACTGGTTAACCGGATTACGGCTTAAACTGATGTTCACTTCGAGTCTCATGCTGCCCTTTTCCATGTCGCAATCAGAAACTTTAAGGTGGCGGATGATCTGTTGGAGATGTTTGAGAAATGCTTTGGCCTGCTGACCGTTGCGGCTATCCGGTTCAGTGACAATTTCCATCAAAGGCACGCCAGCACGGTTAAAATCAACCAAAGTTTGGCCTGGCTGATGAACCATCTTGGCGGTGTCTTCCTCCAAGTGGACGCGGCGCAGGCGGATACCGTCCAGCTGGCCATGCTGGCAAAAGGGTTGGTCATACTGGCTGATTTGGTAGCCTTTAGGCAGATCCGGATAAAAATAATTTTTGCGGTCAAATTTGGCAACAGTGTTGACTTGACAGTCCAGTGCCAAGCCGGTTTTGATCGTCCAAGCAATCGCCTGCCGGTTGGCAAAGGGCAACGCTCCCGGTAAGCCCAGACAGACGGGGCAAGTTTGGCTATTGGCCGGTCGGCCAAAGTGATCGGCCGGGCAGTGGCAAAACATTTTGCTGGCGGTTTTTAGCTCCGCATGAATCTCCAAACCGATAATGGTGAGCCATGTTTTAGCCACGTAGCACCATCGCTTTCTTTTTTTGCGCCACGATGGACAGCGCCAAAAAGCCTGCCCCCCCTAGAACCAGCACGAAGCGCAGCCCAAAAATATCGATCAAAGTGGCGCTTAAAAGTAAAGGGGCCAAGGAAACCAAATTGATGCCGGTGTTGAGCGCCCCGAAGACCCGGCCGCGGACGTCAAAAGGCGTTGACTGCTGTAACAGCGTTTGCAGGGGGACGATCATCAAGACAAAGCTTACGCCCAGCAGCAAAGTTAATAAAACGGCCACGCCTTGGGCCAGCTGGCTGGTAAAAGCGGTCACCAGGGAGACGGCGAGTAAACTGGCCCCCATTAAGAAAAGGCCCTTAATGACAATGACGTTTTTGCGGTTATTTTTGCTCTTTTTGTTTAAGATTAAACTGCCGACGATCACGCCGACAATAACCGGGGTGATGACCAGATAAGAAGTGTCGGCAAAATTGATGCGTAGCAGCCCTGCCAAGGGTGGTAAGATAATTAGGCCCATGGCGACGATGGCTTGCAGCCCGGACAAAAGCACGATAGGAAACAAGACGCGCGGTTCATTTTTGATAAAAGCATAACCCTGCTTCGTTTGTTGCCAAAAAGCTGGCAAAGCAAAGGCTTTCCCCAGGCTATTGGGATTGCGTAGATCAAACTTAATTTTTTGGCTGCCGGCCAACGGCTTTTTGGGCAACAGCCAGGATAGCAGGGTGGCTAAAAGGAGTAGCCCGGAAGCGGTGATAAAAACGGCTTCCAAACTGTTGGTAAATTTCATGATCAGGCCCCCCAGCAGTGCGCCGATCACAATTGACCCCTGGCTGGTGATAAAAAAGAGGCTGTTGGCGATGGTTAGTTTTTCTTTTTTAACCAAAGCGGGCAGAATGGCCCCGACTGCCGGATTGAAAAACTCGTCGCAAAGTGAGTAGACAAAAACGATTCCGTAGAGTGGCCACACCCGGCCTTTGACGCCCAAATAAGCCAAAACAATAATTGCCTGCAAAAGATTGCTGTAAATAAAAATTTTGCGTTTGCTGAGATTGTCCACCAGTACTCCCACAAAAGGACCCAAAACCAAGGTGGGCAGGTAGTAAAGAAACAAAAACAAGCTGACTGCGACGGTTGATTGCGTCGCGGAAAAAACGCGGCCGATCAACACGAAGTTGAGGGTGTAGGCGCTGACTAGGGAGCAAATTTGTGCCCCCCAAATCCGCATAAAATGACGGTTGATGATGATTTTACTCAAAAACGATTTCATAAGCGGGGCCTCTTTTTCTGCCAAGGGGCCTGTTGCTCATAATGATAAGCGGTTTGCAAAATTTTGGCCTCGCTAAACAGCGGTCCCAAAAACTGAATTCCCACCGGTAATTGCTTAACATAGCCACTGGGTATAGACAACGCCGGTAAGCCCGCCAAGTTGGCCGGGACCGTCAGCAGGTCAGACAAATACATTTTGAGCGGGTCAGCGGTTTTTTCGCCCAATTTAAAGGGTAGTTCCGGCGAGACCGGGGTGGCGATCAGATCCACCTTGGTAAAGGTTTGAGCAAAGTCTTGGGCAATTAAAGTGCGGACTTTCAGGGCTTGTCGATAATAAGCGTCATAATAGCCGGCGGACAAGGCGTAGGTGCCCAGCATGATGCGGCGTTTAGCCTCAGCGCCAAACTTTTGTCGGTCGGCGCCAAAACGAGTGCCGTCGAAACGCGCCAAATTTGCCGAAACTTCGCTGGACATGATCAAATAATAGGCGGCAATGGCAAAATCAAGGTGCGGCAATTTGACGCTGATCATCTTCGCGCCCTGCTTGGCTAAAACCGTCAACGCCTGCTGATAAATTTTTTTGAGCGGCGGGGCCATTTTTGCCGGCAGTAAAGAGCCGATAGTAAGGTTTTTTAGTGGCGGTGATAAATTTTTTTGATAGTCGGGAACGGGTTGATCGGGCATGGTGGCGTCCCGGCCGTCCGGACCGGCCGTAATCTGCAGGATTAAAGCCGCATCAGTGACGTCTTTGGTTAAGTGGCCCATGCTGTCCAGCGAGGAAGCCAGGGCAATGGCACCGTAACGGCTGACCCGGCCGTAAGTGGGCTTCAGGCCAACGACGCCGCAAAAAGAAGCAGGGAGGCGGACTGAACCACCGGTATCCGTTCCCATGGCCGCCAGACATTGGTCGGCAGCCACACTGGCGGCCGAACCGCTGCTGGAGCCGCCCGGAACCCGTGATAAGTCCCAGGGATTTTTGGTGGGACCAAATTCAGAGTTTTCCCCGCTTGAGCCGTGCGCCCAAGCGTCCAGATTGGCCTTGGCCAGAATAATGGCGCCGGCGTGTTTTAACCTGGTAACAACCGTGGCGTCGTAAACCGGCACGTAATTGGCCAAAAGCTTGGCGCCGGCCGTAGTTTTGATGCCCTTGGTAGAAAAAATGTCTTTGATGACCAGGGGGATGCCAGCCAATGGCTGGCGACTGGCCACTGACGGCTGATAACCGTTTTGGTCGGCTTTTTTGGCTTCCCTCAAAGCTGACGGTTCGCAGACAGTGATGAGGGCGTTAATTTTTGATTCGGTTTGTTTAATGCGGGCCAAGCAGGCCTTAACCAGTTCGGTAGAAGAAAATTGTTTCGCTTGCAAACCGGTCCGGGCGGCATGGATGGTCAATTCGTTTAGTGCCATTGTTCGCTGATCGGAGGAATCACAAAGTAATGATTTTTTTTCTTCGCCGCATTAGCCAACGCTTGGCCGGCAGTCAAGCAAGCCCCTTGCTGGTCCGGCCGCGTCACGTTTTCCAGACCGGTTACCTGACTAGTCGGCATCACTTTGGCCGTGTTGACGGCCTGCAGGCGATCGGCGTAAGCCAAAATAGCCGCCAGTTGTTTTTGCAACCTTTTGGCTTCCGTGGAAGTGAGTTTTAAATCGGCCAGCTTGGCAATATGTTTAACTTGTGAAGAAGAAATTTTGGCCGGTGTCATTTTAGCTCATTGCTTTTAAGGCGGCGATTCGCTGGCTAATAGGCGGGTGGGTATTAAAGAGGCTGGCGAACCAGCCGATTTGATCATGCCGGTTTTTTAAAGGGTTGGCAATGTAAAGGTGGGCGGTCGCTTTGTTGGCCGCCTCCAACGGTTCCGGGTCAGCGCTGATTTTTGCCAAGGCTCTGGCTAGGCCTTCGGGAAAGCGGGTCAGCTTGACGGCGGCAGCGTCGGCCAAAAATTCCTGGCGTCGGGAGATAGCCAGTTGAATCAGCTGGGCAATCAGGGGTGAAAAAATAATCAGCAGTAACCCCATGGCAAATAACGCTCCGCCCAAGTTGTCATCTTTGCTGCGTCGGCCGCGGCCGGAAAAGCTTGCCCCGCGTAAAAACCAGTCACCCAGCAAGGCAATCATCCCTACCAAAACAGCCACCACGCTCATTAAGCGGGTGTCATAGTTTTGAATATGGGAGAGCTCATGGGCAACCACTCCTTCCAATTCGGTCCGGTCCAATTTAGCGAGCAGGCCGCTCGTGGCGCAAACGACGGCGTGCTGGGGATCCCGGCCGGTCGCAAACGCGTTCGGGGCCGTGTCGTCAGTGACAAAAAGTCGG
>PFEM01000036.1 GCA_002793635.1 Candidatus Shapirobacteria bacterium CG10_big_fil_rev_8_21_14_0_10_48_15 | reverse complement strand
TTCGGGGTGAGTATTTTTTGAGGTTTTGCAAAAGCTCTGGCAGTGAGTGTCAAGAAATGCTTTTTGTCTAAAGTAAGCAAAAAATTAGCTTTGGATTTTTTGGCTTCCGCCAAAATAGCCGCGTCCTTTTTAATGATTATCCGAGTGGCTTGTTTGGTTAACTTTAAATCTGGCCTTTGATCAGTAATTTTTAGTTTGCTTACCAAAAGAAAAAATCTCTTAAGATGATAATTCTCTAACTTTTGGCGAACATTTCTTTCCACTTCGGTTAACACCAATGGCGAAGTTGTCAATTGGAGGTTTTTGAGAGTAAACAGCTTGGCCGAACCGCCGCTCAACGAGTTGACCGCCGTGAACAAAACACTGGAGTCCAAAAAAGCCTTTTTTCTTAAAGCTGATCTTCTTTTAGCCACGCTTTGATTTCCTGGTTGGAGAATTCTCTAGTTAAAGGCAGCAATCGAGGATCAATAAAAGTTTTTTGATAAATTCTCTCGACTTCTTTTTCCAACTCAGTCAGGTAGTCAATATCTACCAAGGCCGCTTCAGGTTTGCCACCCTTAGTGAGAACAACGTAGTTTTTACCGGCGACTTTTTTGGCCAAATCACCAAGTTTGGCTCGAGCCTTGGTAACAGGGATAATATTGATAGCGAGAATATTCATCTTAGCAACACGATAGCAAAAATAATTTTAAATGTCAACTATTAGTTAATCAAAAATGATATTTTTTGATGACGTAGAATTCGTGCTAATATTGCTTCATCTATCTTGACGCTTTTGCCAGGGTTGCTTTTGGGAATTAGTGTCATGTTGGCCTTGACAAAATGGGAATAAATGGTTAAAATTTATCCCATAGTAAGTTCATTAATAATTGCTGGTAAGACAAGTCTGCCCGCTTCGAGTCGCGAGGCGAGTCGGGCGGGAGGGCTGAAAAGACAGGGTAGCTTGTCTTTTTTGTTCTCCCGACACTGATTTTCGAAGAGGAGGGTCCCAATGGCACCGGCCCAGATCCATGTTCTGGATATTTGTGCACTGTGCGGAGGAACCGCTGGTCGTCATAAGGCGTGGTGCGAGCGGCACCCAAGTCCAAAGGAAAACGGCCACGCCAGGAGGCAGCGCGAACGCGCTGAAAGATTCGGCCCTCCTGGGTCACACAGGGCTGGGAGCACCGAATAATCTGTCAGTGAGTTAAACTGCCGTCGGGAGACTGGCTGCGCGCAATGTGAGACCTACGGGTCACCAACAATCACATCTGCGCGCAGCCACGTACTATCTAACCCTTGACATTTTTCAAGCAAGTTTTTATAATAGCAATCATTATCACCAAGTGATAATTTTTTTTCAAAATAATGGCGACGACTAAACTAAACATCAAACCCACGGCCGGCTATGCGCTGATCGAACCAGTGGAAATGGAAAAAAGAACGGCCACGGGGATAGTCCTTCCGGATACTCACGACGAAAAATCTCAAAAAGGGAAAGTGATTGCCATGGGCAAAGCCCAAACAACTGACAAGGGTAAACAAATTGTGCCCGAGTTTAAATTGGGGGACGTGGTGATTTACAAAAAGTGGGGGGGCGACGAATTTAAACTGGGTATTTCCGGTCAAGAATATATTTTTGTTAAATTTGAAGACGTTTTGGCAGTGACGCAATAAAATGGCGAAACAACTAATTTACGCTGAACAAGCCAGAGAAAAATTAAAAGTTGGCGTGGACACGGTCGCTAAGGCCGTGGGGACCACCCTAGGCCCTAAGGGCCGCAACATTGCTCTGGACAAAAAATGGGGGGCGCCGGCCGTCGTGCATGACGGGGTTTCGGTGGCCAAGGAAATTGACCTGAAAGATCCGTTTGAAAATATGGGGGCGCAATTGGTCAAAGAAGCCGCGGAAAAGACCAATGACGCCACCGGTGACGGCACGACCACCGCGACGATTTTGGTGCAGGCGATTGTCGAGGAGGGTATCAAAAATATTGCCGCCGGGGCCAACCCGATGATTTTAAACAAAGGGATTGAAAAAGCAGCGGAGCAGACGGTCGCTTCGATTAAAAAGCAATCCAAGCCCGTGAGGGATAGCCATGAGATGATCACTCAAGTAGCCACCATTTCGGCCCAAAATTCACTGATTGGGGCAAAGATCGCCGAGGCGCTTAAAAAGGTTGGTCCCAACGGGGTCGTGACCGTTGAAGAGGGTAAAGGTTTGGAGATCACGATTGACTACAAAGAAGGCATGGAGTTTGACAAGGGTTTTTCTTCCCCTTACTTTGTCACCGATTCCGACACGATGGAAGCGTCGATTGAAAATGCTTATTTGCTGCTGACGGACAAAAAAATTTCTTCAATCCAAGAGTTGCTGCCGTTTTTAGAGAGGCTGGTTAAAGTTTCCAAAAACTTGGTGATTATTGCCGATGAAGTTGAGGGGGAGGCTTTGGCGACGCTGGTCGTCAACAAATTGCGGGGGACTTTCAATGTTTTGGCGGTCGAGGCGCCCGGTTTTGGTGATCGGCGTAAGGAAATGCTGGGAGATATCGCGATTTTGACCGGCGGCACCGTCATTTCTGAAGACGCTGGCCGTAAACTGGAGGACGTGATGGTGGAAGACTTGGGTCAGGCTGACCGGGTGACGACGGACAAAGAAAACACGCTTATTGTTGGTGGTAAGGGTAGCAAGAGTCAGATCAGTGCCCGGGTTAACCAGATTAAGGCTGAAGTGAGCCGGACGACTTCCGAATTTGATCGCGAAAAATTGGAAGAGAGGCTGGCCAAACTGTCCGGCGGGGTGGCGGTCATTGAAGTGGGCGCTGCTTCAGAAATAGAAATGAAGGAGAAGCAGGAGCGGGTTAAGGATGCGGTGGCGGCGACCAAAGCGGCAATCGAAGAAGGCATTGTGCCGGGTGGCGGGGTGACGCTGCTGGTAGCCGCCAAAGCGATTGACTTTGGTATGGCCAGTGGCGATGAGCTGACGGGCATGCAACTGGTGAAAAAAGCTTTGGAATCGCCGACGCGCCTGCTGGCTAAAAATGCCGGTGAAGACGGCGGGGTGGTGGTCGCCAATATTAGCAGAGCCGCGGTGGGGACGGGCTTTGATGTTTTGGCTGGTCAGTATGTCAACATGATTAAAGCGGGCATTATTGACCCGGCCAAAGTGGCCCGGACCGCGTTGCAAAACGCCGTTTCCGTCGCGACCATGATTCTCACGACTGAGGGCCTCATCACCGATATTCCTGAAGAAGAGAAAAACCAAATGCCTGGGGGGGGAATGCCGGGCGGGATGGGAATGTAGGCGGGCTGATAACTGGTAGCTTATAACTTTTAACTAAGAACTCCGCGCAAGCGGGTTTTTTGATGGTCAGTTATTGCAGCACCACCAGGGGGTTGAGCGGACGGCCGTCTTCCCAGATTTCCAAGTGTAAGTGAGAGCCGGTAGACAGTCCGGTTGAACCGACCAGCCCAATGACGGTATTTTTGTCCACTGCTTGGTCTTTTTGGGCAATAATTTTGCTTAAGTGGGCGTAAAGGCTTTTGCGGCCCGAGCCGTGATTGATAATCAGGTGCTTGCCGTAACCAAAGTGAAGGTCAAAAACCGCCTCCACCGTGCCGTCCATGATCGGGTAAATCGGCGCGCCGGTCACTTCTTTTAGGTCCACCCCACGGTGGAAGAAGCTATAACCTTGAGTGATGACAAAACTGTCCAAAGGGAGGCGAACAGTGTGTTGGGTAACCGTTTCCACTTCTTGGGCATTGACGGTCAGAGAAACAATTTCTTCCGTCTCACTATTATTTTTGAGAATCGATTCGGTCGGGGTCGCCAAGCCAGTTAACAAGATTAACCCCGCCAAGTTCAAGCCAAGGGCTTTTTTGATTTTACCGTTTTCAAACACCCGACGCAGTACCCGGCTAGCCGGATGACCGGCCAGATGTTTATCAGTCACGAGCCGTTTCAGGTAAGCAACCAATTGATGCAGGCGGTAACAAGAAGGGTTGCGGGGACGACCGCGTTTGCGGCTCAAACTGACCGCCAATTGCTGTTTGCCAAAAGTTAGGCTGAATTGCATAAGGTGGCTTATTTAGGCCACAAAAAAATCCTCCTGGATGTTCAAGAGGATTCAACTGGCACTAATCTTAGCAAAAAAAGCCCCAAAAGTCAACTTTTCGCAAGGCTTAGTTTTGACTTCTTAAATATTGGAGGAATTGAGCAGGCGTGAAGATCATGATGCTGAAGTCTCTTTTAATTTTTTCTTTTTTAAAGTGCCTTTGGTTGGTTGATTTTGATAATTTTTAGTTTTTTCTTAACGAGATCGGCTAGTTTTTGATCATTAATTTTGAGTCGCTTGGCGACGATTTTTTGTTCTTTAAAAGAAAAAAGGAAACGGAAATTATTAAGCCCTAAGAGGTCAGGAGGGGAGTTGAACCCCTGTGCGCGGTTTTGCAGACCGCTTCGTAGCCGCTCCGACACCTGACCGCAACTGCATTTTACCAAATTTGCCTTGGAGTGGCAATTTGTGCTATTCTTCGCCTTGCGATGAAAAAAAGCTGGCTAATGGTGGCGGTCGTAGTGTTGGGGTTATCTTTGGTGGGGCTGGTTTTTAAAACAAAAATTTTGGATCGCCACTCGCCGGCGGCGCTTCAAGTTACCACGATTCCCAGTGCGGTGGTTTTTGTTGACGGTACCCAGATAGGGGTTACGGGTGCGGCCGGACTGGTTAACGACAAGCTTGAGTCTGGCGAGCACAGCGTCAGGCTAGTGCCGGAGTCAACCGAAAATGGCCTGACCAGTTGGGAAGGTAAAGTTAATTTGTCCTCGGGAGTGAGGGTCGCCATCAGCCGCTTTTTGGGCCCCAATGATGCCGAATCGGGGGGGGAAGTGCTGACTTTGGAAAAAATCAACAGCCGCGACCAGGCTTTTTTGGCCGTCGTTTCCTTGCCCGATCAGGCAGTGGTCAAAATTGATGGGGAACCAAGAGGGTTTGCGCCGCTGGTGATTGAAGACCAGCCCCCGGGCAGCTATGAAGTGGTGATCAGTTCTCCTGGTTACCAAGAGCGTCAGGTGACGGCCCAAACGATTGTTGGCTATAAGCTGGTCCTCGATGTCCAACTGCCTAGGGAAATTGAAGGGATTCAGGAGGCCAGTGAAAGCGCTCAAATTGAAGCAGAGGTGAAGGCAGAGATGACGAAAGCAGAAACGGCCGAGGCAACAGAGGCGGTAAAACCCTATGTGCGCGTCAAAGACACGCCGACTGGCTGGTTGCGGGTCAGGCAAGAAGCCTCGACCGATGCTGCCGAAGTAGCGCGGGTAGAACCTGGCCAAACCTTCCCCTATTTGGACGAAACAAAAAATGGCTGGCACAAAATTGAGTATGCCACTGACCAAGAAGGCTGGATTTCCGGGAGTTACAGCGAACTGGTTAAGGACTAAAAACCGTAGATAATCATCACGACTAGGATTCCCCAAAGGCTCACTGACCCCAGCAGGGCTTTGTCGGACAGCAGGACTCTTTCCGGCACTTCGGCCCGGCTTCCCTGATAAACGACCATCATGTAGCGCATGATGCCAAAAATGACGATGGGAACAGTCAGCATGAGCAGTTTGCTGATGCCGGCCAGCGTCATCGGCAAAAAAGTAAGCAATTTTAAATGCTGGGTGGGCACCGGTGGCGCAAAAAAAGTAAACAAGGCGTAAGCCAGCCAAGCCGAGTTGGCAAACATGGCCAGGTAGGCATCCAGCAAGTCTGGCGTATAAAAACTTAAGGTTTTGCGATATTTTGGCGCGACTTGTTCGTTGAGCATGGCCAGTTCCGCCCGCCGTTTGCCGGTAGCCAAAAACAGGGCCAAAGAGATGACGCAGAGCAGAAACCAGACTTCCATGTGGACGTTGATGGCAAAAGCGCCGGCATAGACGCGCACCACAAAACCGCTCGCAATCGCGAGCACGTCGAGGATAATAATATTTTTTAAATAAAAAGTGTAGATAAGTTGCAGGGCCAGATAAGCGATCAGGCTTAAAAAGAAAAAGAAACTGTGAAGATAGGCTAAGTACAAGGCGGTGACCAAGCTGATAATCATGGCAAAAACGGCGATCGGTATCGGTAGCTTGCCCGAGGCGAGGGGCCGGTTTTTTTTGAAAGGATGCATTTTGTCTTGTTCCAAATCGGCCAGATCGTTGATCAGATAAACCGACGAGGTGAGAATGGTAAAAATGAAAATTGCCCAGAGGCTAAGGAGAAGCTTTTGGGGGATCAGCAAGTTCCCTGAAAAAATCAGGGGGGCAAGCAGGCTTAGATTTTTGAGCGCCTGGCGCGGCCGGATCGACCGGACCAGCTGGAAAAGAAGTTGAACCACAATAATAAACCTCCGATTAAAACGGCTAACATCACCATTGTATACAACTTTTGCAGACGGTGCAAACCTAAAGCTAAGCTTCCCAAGCCGGCCGTCACGAGCCAGTAAAAAATTGCGGTTCGCCGTTTCCCCCAATGCCATTGATCAAGGATTTTGTGGTGCAGATGGCCGCGGTCGCCCCAGACCGGGGAACGACCCTGAGCCAGCCGGCGAATGATGGAGTAAAGGGCATCAATAAAAGGAATTCCCAAAACGACAATGGCGGTCCCAACTTTGGTGGTCGAAAGAATCGCCAAAACCGCCAGTAAAAACCCCGCCAAAGCCCCGCCCCCGTAACCGGGCATAATTTTTTGGGGGTAAAAGTTGAAGGGCAAAAAACCCAGGTAGGCGCCGGCGGTAATCGCGGCCAGGATGGTGACGGGCCATTGCGTGACGTCGGCGGAAAAACTAAGGGCCAGCAGGGCAATGGTCAAAGCGGCGACCACGACGATCCCCGGTAGTTGGCCGTCAAAGCCTTTGGCCCAGTTAACAATGTTCATCAAAAAGGCAATCCAGCCAAGGGCAAAAAGATCAGCCAAAATCCAGAGGCTACGAATTTTGCCGAACAGCTGAAAATGAATTTGCGGTTGGTCGAGGTGAATCAGGCCGCCTAAAGGGTTGGTGATAAAAGCAATCCCAATGCCCGCGGCCACCACGATGCCGGCCGCCAACAAGCCAATCGCCAAGCGTAGGTAGGGGTTGAGATCAAAGCGGTCGTCAATCGCGCCGGTCAAAGCGATGACGGCCGCGGCGGCCAGAATGGCCTTGAGGGGCTGGTCAAGGGGGAGAAAAATAAGCGAAGCAATGGCCACAGCCAAAAAGATTGCCAGCCCCCCACCCCTGGGAACCGGAACGGTGTGCGTGTCTTTGGGGCGCTTGGTTTTTTGGGGATCATCAAGCCAACCCAGTCGCCGGTAAAGAAAAATAATTAAAGGGGTGGCCAAACAGGCGATGGCCGCCGCCACCAACAGGGGTGCCAAAATAAGATTTTTGGCCAGTGACCAATTCATAAGGTGACCAGCAGGATAATTTTGGTTAGGGTTAACAAGCAAATCAGGGCAAAAACAGCACTGGCGCTGTTCAGAATTTGGGCGGGCAGTTTGTTAGCTTCGGGTACCAAGGTGAGAAAAAAGAAATTACTGATGAGTACCAGCAAGGAAAGTCCGGGCAGCAGCAGTAGGCCAAGCGGGATCGTCAACTGGTCTTCTCCCCACGGCCGGTTGTAAAATAAGGGTAGTTGGGGTGGCAGTAACCTCCAGGTGGCCGCCATAACGCCTAATTGGGCCAAAATTAAAATGATGTTTACCTTTTTCATTGCCCGCCAATTTTATCATATTAACCGGTAATAACCCGATGGTAGACGGCAAAAGGGCCAAATTGTTGGTCAAAAAGATAATTAGTTTGTAATAATGCTTCCAGGGCGGGGTAAGGCAAGCTTTTTTCTACCACCACGAAGCGGGGTGGCTGGGCGCTGACCTGCCGGAGGCTCGTACCTTGCTTGTCAAAGTCCTGAATGTGATAAGCGGTGCAGTAGCGACCAACCGGCAGCCGCTTGGCCAAGACGTAAACTGACGGTTGGTTACTCCAGATAAAAATTTTTTCCTCCGGTTGAGTATGGGTTTGCAGATACCGCGCTAGCTCATAGATGGCCACCGTGTGGTCGCCGAACTTCAGCCAATAGGCCTGCTTGTCCTTGCCGCCCAAGGCGTATTGGTAAAAATTTTGGTAATAGCTCCAGTTGGGGTAATGCCAGAATTTAAAAGTTAAAAAGCTGGTGATTAGGGTCAGGGTCAAGCCAATTGGAATTAACTTGGCGAAATTCTTTTTGGCAAAGATTAGTCCCCAAGTCAAAGACAAAGGAGGGATGGTTTGCAACAAATAGTGAGGGTAGGGCCGACCGGAGAGCAGCGCAGCAAACAGGCTAAACCCAAACCAAAAAATAGCTAAACTGGCGGCCAGACTAATTTTTTGCCGCTGCCAAAAAATGAGTCCTACCACCATTGCCAGCAGACCGGCGCGGGTCAACAAAGCGATGGGTAAGCTGCCTGCTTGCGGCTGGTCACTCCCCCATGAAGAAAGATAAGGCAGGTTTTGGCTAAAAGCGGCTATCCAATAGGCGGGCAAACTGTTTTTGGCGGCATAGTAAGCAAAGGAAAATAAAATCGGCAGGCTGAAGCCAGCCGTTAAGAACAGGCCATTTTGGAAAAATTTTGTCTTAATTTTGCGGTTGACAGTGGTATAAAGCGCCAACAGGGCAATAAAATCAAAAGCCGCCGGGACTTTAAACAGCGTGGCCAAGCCAAACAAGCTCCCTATCGCTAGCCATGGTAAAAAAGCGGCTGGTTGTGACCGGATTTTGACAAAAAGATAAAAGCCGAAGAGTGTCGGCAGCATCATGAAGTTTTCGGCGTTCGCCACGTTGCCTTCAAAGGTGTGCAGGCTAGTGAGGACGGCCAAGATCGTGGTAGCCGTGGCTACCGCCCGACGGTTTTTGGCAAACAGCTGCAGGCAAAGTTCGTAAAATACCAAGATGGTGAGAAAACTCCAGAAAAAAAGCAGCAAGCGGAAGTGGCCAAAGCTGCCGCTGACGGCGGCCAAAAGATAAAGCAAGGGCGGCTTGTTGTCATGGATGTCCCGGTAAAAAACCAGTCCCTTCCGTAGGGCTTGCCCCAACGTTAAGTAAATGCCCTCATCGCCATAAGTGAAGGGCTCAAACAGGGAGGGAAAGCGTAGCAAGGCCGTGGCGATCAAGATCAGCACCAACCACCAGCGAGAAAAAAATTTACTTAGTTTTTGACCATCCATAAAAGTTTCAGGGAATCAATTTGATGGTATTGATCTAAATGATAGCCGGGGAGTCGGACTTCTGCAACTGAGGCACTGGTGATCACCCCGATGGGTGATTGGTCGGGCAAAGTGGCAATAATGTCGCCTTCATTCATCAGCGCCGTGCCGGTATAAAAGGGCAACGGCTGGGGACTGTAGATGGGGGCCTCAAGGCCATAATATTTTGTTTCCCACAGGTGGTGTGAAGCGGCGTTGTAGTTAATCAAGGGTAAACCAGCGGCCTCGGCTTTGATAAATTCGGCCAATTGGCGAAAAGGCCGCTTGGTCGGGTGCCAAAAGTAATCATAGTTAATGATCGACAAACAGCCGACGGCCACCAAAATCAGCAGCCAGGAAAAACGGCGTCGCTGCGAGGCGATCAGCAAGGTTGCTGCCGGGATTGCCAGCAGTAGGTAACGATCATAAAAAATTGACTGAAAAAATTGAGAAATGGTCAGGCTCAGCAACAACGGCGTCCAAAACCAGCCAAACAGGAAAGCGGAGTTAATCGAGTTAACCGAGTTAATCGAGTTAACCGCCGCGTTGGAGAGCCAGCGGCGCACGGCTAGGGTCAGCAGTAAAGCCCCCAGGGCAATTTGTTGATAAAGATTCGGTTGGTCACTGCCAACCAAAAATTTACTGGCAGTTTTAAAAAGGTCTTTGAACTCTGGTTTGCCCAGCCAAAAGCCACTGCTCACCAGCGAGGTTTGATAATAAAGAGGGGAAAGCCAAGGTAGGTAGAGCAAGCCGATCAGTAGAAAAGGCAGCAGCCGACGTTTAGCAGCGCCCTTCGTAGCGTGGCGCTCGCGAAGGAGGGCAAAAATTGCCCACAGGCCTTCCCAGATGACGATAAAAATGGCGAAGTGGTGGGTGTAGAGCGCCGCGGTCGTGGCCAAAATAAACCCCCAGCGCTGCTTTTTGAGGAAGAAGTAAACGGACAAAGTACTGGTCAAAACGAGCAAGGCATACATGCGGCCTTCGAAGGCGTAACTAAACAAAAAGGGATTGGTCAAGGTCAGCAAAGCCGCCAGCCAACCAGTTTTTTTGTCCCATAAATGACGGCCGATCAAAAAAACGACCAAAACAGTGAGGACAAAAAAGAAAAAAGACAAGCTGCGAATGGCCACCTCCGAAGTGCCAAAAATTTTCAGCCAGAGGTGCTCCCAAAGATAATAAAAGGGCGGGGAAGTATCCCGGCTGACGATTTTGATGATTTGCGAGATGGGTTTAATCGCTAAATTGACGGCCCAACCTTCGTCTCCCCACAAGCTGGCAGTAAATTGATTCATTGCCTTGATTAAAGACTATACCTTTTCTGTCACCCGATATTCCAGTCTTTTGCCCAGCATCAGTCTGGTTTGGGCGTCCAAAGCCGGAATAATCGCCATCAGCAAAGTGGCGACGGGCATCAGGACCCATTGCAGATATTCTTTCAGATAGCGCCACCAGGCAATCGGCTCTTTTTTAGGGCGCAAAATCAAGTCCAGAGTAATGGCGGTGACCAAAAAAAACAGGCAAATAGTTAAGATGGTTTGGGCGATTTTAGGCAGGTTGTATCCCAGATTAGTTTGACTGAAAACTGGGTTAACCAAAGTCGGCGCCCAGCCGCCTAAAGTCAGAATGAACCAATTGGTCGGCCACAAAAGGTGGCACTCGATAATTTTGTAGACGCGCAAGAAGCGGCTCCAGCGGGGAATTTCCGGATGATTGATAGCTTGTTCAATGGCATAAGGAATATCGCTGGCGCCCCAGGCATGACGCTTGCACTGCTCGTAGCGATTTTTGAGCGTGCCAAAATAAGTTTTGGCCTCCGGCGCATCCAAGCTAGTCGGCAAAAAAATGGGTTCGACTTCAATCTTGCCTTGTTGGTGAAAAAAAGCCTGCAGAAAAATATGCCAGTCTTCGGGAATAATGTCCGTATCCCAATAACCGACGGCGTCAATCATTTTGAGAGAGGCCGAATAAGTGGAATAGTTTAAAAACAAGTTTTCCGGTTCTTGAATAAAGGCCAAGTGCAAGACACTGCTTAAAGTGCTGACAATGTTCACAAAAGCCGGTAAATGCCAAGGGTTATTGTGATTGAACATGGGTGATTGCCAGAAGCGCAGAAAGCGGTTTTTGTTGGTCAGAAAGTGATAGGCAAGGGCAGAAAAGTATTGAGGGTGGAAGCAAGCGTCAGCGTCACAAGTGGTAATCGTGACGTGACGAAGACCGAAGTTTTTTTGGTCAACTAATAATTTTTTGGCTTGCTTGGCTGCCCAGGTTTCGTTGGAAGCTTTGCCTTTAACTTCGCCGACAATATCCGCCGGGTGGAAAGTCGCTATCAACTGGCCAAAATGTCCCTGATATTGGCGCAGCAGAATTTTGGCGCGCTGGTGAGCGTCTTTGGCCCTTGCTTCCATCGCCAGCACCACCCAGAGCTGCTTGAGATTAATATCCTTTTGGCAAACCAGATGATCTAAAGTTTGGGAGAGCTTGACCACGGCTTCATTGTAATTGGGAATCACGATCAAATGACGGATTTTGTCCCATTCAGCTTGGCCGTCGGGATGGCTTTGCCGGTATTTTTTTTGCCAGTTAGTTTTTTCCGCCTGTTTGATACGCCAATAACCCTTGACGCCCAGCCAGGCCCCGAGAAAAGAACGGTAAAACCAAAACACCAAAAAGGCGATGGTGAAATAAGCCACGATTCTGGGCATGAAAAAAGCTCCCCAGAAAGGGAACAGGATGATCAGCCAGGCCGTGGTGCCCGGCAACATTTCCAGAGCCCGTCGCACCCGTCGGGGATGTTTGTTAAGCATTTGCCTTAATTTTTTGCCCATGGGTTTAATTATAACTGATGGCTAATAATTATTTTAATCTGGGGAACAGGGGCGGTTGGGTTTTGATGGCCGGCCCGGCAAACTGCTTGGCTATTTTGGCGGCAGTTTCGGGCACAAATGGCTGCAGGTGATAAGCAATTTGGCGAATGTCCGCCACCAGAGACTGCAAAGATTTTTTCAGGGCCGCTCCCTTTTGCTGCCAAACCTGATTTTGGTTGACTTGCTGATCCGCCCGGCTGATCCATTGCCAAACGAGCTTCAGTGCCGGCTCTAGCTGATATTTTGCCAAATATTTTTGATAACGCCGATCCCAGCCCGGCTTAGCCGGTTCAAACTTCAATTGGGAATTTTCGCAGAGCTTGGCAATGCGCGCCACCAAGTTACCCAAACCGTTGGCTAAGTCGGCGTTGAATTTTTCATCAAATTTTTGCCAGCTCACGTCCCGGTCGCTACTATAAGGAAAATTGGCAGCAATCAGGTACCTGGTTCCATCAATACCAAACTTTTCCAGCAATTGGTGGGGAGTAATGACGTTGCCCAGGGATTTGCTCATCTTTTGTCCGGCGACGGTATAGAAACTATGAATAAAAATAGTTTTGGGCAAGGATAAACCGGCAGACAAGAGCATGGCTTCCCAGATAACCGTGTGAAACCAGAGAATGTCTTTGGCGACAACATGAACATTAGCCGGCCAAAACTTTTTTTGGTGGTTAATCTCCAGGGCGCTGTAATAATTTAAGAGGGCGTCAAACCAGACGTAAATCGTTTGCTTTTCGTCCCAAGGAACCGGGATGCCCCACGCGACATGGGCGCGGGAAACGCTGAGGTCGGCCACCCCGACTTTAAGCTTGCTGAGTACTTCCCGCTTTTTGGATTCCGGAATGATTTCATAGTGATGCGGATCGCTTTCATCTTCGATGGCTTTGATTAGAGAAGGCACATAAGCTGATAATTTGAAAAAGTAGTTTTTTTCCGACTGCTTTTGGATTTTTTGCTTGGGGTGTAACGGGCAGCGGCCATTAACCAGTTCGGTTTCGGTAATAAATTTTTCGCAGCCGACACAATAGTAGCCTTGATATTGGGCTTGATAAATATCGCCGCGCCGGTAAATTTTTTGCAGCATTGCCTGGACGATTTTTTTATGATCAGGGTTGGTGGTGCGGACAAAATAATGATACTTGATGTTTAATTGTGGCCAAATGTTTTGGAAGCTTTGGGAAACTTGGTCGCAAAAGTCCTGCGGCAGAAGCCCGGCTTTTTTAGCCGCCTGAGCAACCTTAGCGCCGTGTTCATCCGTGCCGGTTAGGAAAAAGACTTTTTCGCCCAAAAGCCGATGGTAGCGGGCGATAATGTCTGCCGCCAGAGTCGTGCAGGTATGACCAATATGAGGCTGGTCATTGACATAATAAATCGGGGTGGTAACGTAGAATTTTTTGTCCATGAAGCTAATTCTAACAGATCAGGGACGAATTTTAAATTTATGGCTGATCTTTTGTGCCCAGCGCCCCGCCCATTCCTCCGCCTTAATTTTTTCCAAAGCGATCGCAAAGCCCTTTTTCTCCTTGAGCTGTTTAGCAAGAGTGGCCACGGTGGCGGTGGAAACGGACAAGCCTTTTTTGATTTCGTTGTAACTGCGATTTTGGTCCAGCCAATAAACCACCGCCAGCCGGCGGGCAACCATCTTTAATTCTACTGGTTTAAGCAGGTCTTTAAGCAAACTTTCTGCTTCGCGCGGGTTGCGAATATCAGCGACTAATTGGTACAAAAAGTTAAAAAACTGGTTTGGCGTTTTGCTAATAACTTTTCGTTTGGAAAGCTGCATGACTTTTATCATTTAAAGTATGACATTTGTTTGAAAACTTGTCAATTTTCAGTTTAAAAGATAAAATTAGCTTATAGTTTTATGATTAAAGAAGTGATTATTTATCGTGATGGTTTTCCGCTTGCGGGTGAAGTTTGCTTACCCCTCGCGTTGGAAAAAAGTAAGGTCTGGCATATCAGCCAGCGAGCCGCCTTTAACTGGTCAAAGTTTTTGGCCCATTTTTTGCTGACGGTATCGGCGGGCGGCTTGCTGTTTTTTTTATTGCCCTTGCTAATTTTGGAAACGCGCGGGTGGGCCAGGAATTTGGCTGCCCGGCCAAAACCAGCCGTTGATTCGTTGCAGGCCGAGTTTGCCGACTCCCGGCGGCAGCTTGACTTGGAATGGTTCCAGCCCGTTGATTCACAATTTAGCATCGTGGTTCCCAAAATTAACCTTAATAGCGCCATTGCCGCTGATGTTTCCGTGTGGGATAAAAAAGCTTACCAGGGGGCGTTGAAAAGTGGGGTGGCTCATGCTGCCGGCAGTTTTTTCCCCGGTCAGGGCGGGACGATTTATCTTTTTGGCCACTCGATTGATTATCTCTGGCGGGTGGCTGATTTTGAAGCTTCTTTTTACCTTTTAAAAGAGCTGGAATTGGGTGATCAAGTCAACCTGTTTTACCATCAGGACCTTTATGTTTACCGAGTGACGGCTAAGCAAGTGGTGGCGGCCAGCGAAACGGATTTTTTGAAAATTGATTTTGAGCAGGAGAAGCTGGTTTTGCAAACCTGTTGGCCGCCAGGCACCACTTGGCAGCGGCTGATCATTACTGCCGTCCCGCTGGCCCTGTCCGTGGCGAGATGATAAGCGGGTTGACATTCGGGTTTTGTTCTTATAAAATAACCTATAGATAAAGTTGCCCCCAAAAAATGAAGCAGAAATTTTTTGCTTTAACCATTTTGCTGATTGTTTTTTTAAGCTTGGCAGGAGTAGTGCAGGCGGAAATGTATGGCGAAGAAGCGCTCGCAAAACAAATTGTGGTTGATAAAGAAGTGAAGTTCCCCGGTAAAACTGATTTTCAGGATCACCTGACGGCCAGCCAAGCGACTTTTGTGGCCGATAATGAAGTGGAATTTCGCCTTATTGTCAAAAATAGCGGTGAGGAGACTTTGAAAAATATTGAGGTTTTTGATTATCTTCCTGACGACATTAATTTTACCGCTTGTTCTGATGATTGTGAGTGGAAGGGAAAACAGTTGCAGTGGAAAATCGGCGAGTTGAAGGCAGGCGAGGGCAAGCAATTCAATATCCGGGCTAAAGTTGCCGGGGGTGAGCAGATTAAAGGCAAAGGCCTCTTTTGCATCACCAATTGGGCTAAGGCCAGAGCCGAATCCGGCCACCAGGACGAAAATGGCAGTCAATTTTGCATTGATGCCCGGATTCTTGGCGCGGCAATTCCCGAAGCCGGTTTTAACTTTTTAGCCGCCGCCGCCGCCGCTGCTTTGTTGGGCGGGGCAGGCCTGTTTTTAAAAAAGCAAAATTAGTCTTCTGCCCAGTACCTTAAACAATTTTCCTTTGATTTGGTGTCAGCGACAGAATTAGCTTAATGCTAATTCTCTCCCTGATTTTAAATCAGGCCGTTTCAGTGAATGCTAACTTTCGTTGGCGAAAGTGATGGGTTGGCTGAAGCACTTTAACAGGCATCATCAAAAATAACAGGAGAATTCTCCTTTAGTATAATAAAGCGTTCCCCGCCGACGATCTGCCGAATAGTTTGGTAGACGTCTAACTGCGATTCAGGAGGCAACATGAATATTCCAAGGTGGGTTGTGTGGCTTGTTTCGGGAGCTGTTGTCATCGTCGTGGTGGTTTTGGTTGCTGTTGGCATTGCGGGTTGGACGAGGCCAATCCCGGAGAAGGTCGTCGAACAAACCGTCGTTGTGACCAAGGAGAAGCTGGTCGAAGTGACACGGGTGGCCAAGGAAGCTGTTGAGGTCGAGAAGGAAGTCACGCGTGTTGTCGAGGTGACGCCGGTCCCGCCAACGGCTACCCCAATGCCTACGCCAGACGCAACAGCCCAATTTGAAGACGCTGTTGCCCAGGTGGTGGCGACCGAAGTGGCACGGCTGATGGGGTTTAGCTCCGTATCCATGGTAGCCACGACGCCGGTGACGACCACTGGGGTCATGACTGTGGGTGTAGGGCTGCCGATGATTGGCTCGCTCTTTCGGACGCCCGTCAAGGCCGTTAAGGTCATCAACCCAGAGTCTGCGTGGCTGATCGCCGAACCGGGCCGGATTCTGGACGCCAGTGCCGCGTGGGTCATTCCCAGCGTTGAGATGACACACTCGGCCAACATTCCCGAAGGTGGTTTTGCTTACTTCTCCATGGGAGAGGGTAACATCCAGTTGGGCGATGTCTTACTGGCCATGGAGCCCATGTCAGGGACTAACTATCTGGTGGTGATCCGCGGGCGTATCGACGATGGTCTGGTAGATACGGACCTGAATATGACCGCGAAGGTTACCGGCTTTAGGGCTGGCCATGCGATCTGGTCGAAGCTCCAACCAGGCGCCTACGTGTCTAGCAATTGGTTTTTGCAGCAACTGCAGGCCAGTTCGCAAGTGAAAGATGCGGCGCAATCCTCCACAAATTGTGGCGCGTTGGGTTGCTCAACGACTTATGTTGTGCTTTTCGACGCGAGCACTCACTACTACCAGAAGTTTAGGATCGAAGCTACTGACCTATCCAAATGGACGTTGGTCAAGACCAACGCGGAGTAGTTGCGAAACGTCAAGGTCGGGGACCGCCGAGGATGTGCTGTTCAGTGAAGAACAGAAAACATTACGGCGGTCTCTCGACCAAGCAATCAGGAAAAACAGCCCTTGGCTGTCTTCTTTTCTCGCCAGAGAAAATGGAGTTGCTTTGATGATGCCTGATTGTCTTAAAACAAAAAGAAATTTGTGTTTTGGGACAATCAAAAAATGAAACAACTTTATGAGGAAAATTTTCAAAAAGGCAAGTTTTTGGCCGGCTTTAATTGCCCTAATAGCCATTATTATTTGCGTGCGGAATTATTCCCCCGGGACGTGGCTTACCGGTTGGGACACACTTCACCCGGAGTTTAGCTTTTCTTTAGGTTTTGGGCGGGCGATCAGCGGTGCTTGGCAAGAGCATCAAGGTTTGGGAGCAACGGCTTCTCAAGCCCATGCTGCGGAATTGCCGCGGCTGATTTTTTTATTTCTGGCTTCTTTACTTTTGCCCGTCTCCTTTTTGCGCTATTTTTATTTTTTTGTTTGTCTGCTTTTGGGCCCTCTGGGAGTTTATTCCTTTCTTAAAAAAATTGTTTTTGAAAGAGAAGTTGCTTGGCGGCAAAACATACCAGCCTTTTTGGGAGCACTTTTTTACCTCCTTAATTTGGGGACAGTACAACATTTTGTTGTCCCTTTGGAAATGTTTGCCACCCAGTACGCCGCCCTAGGCTGGTTATTTTTACTAATGACTCAATTCATCCAAACAGGGAAGAAAAATTGTCTACTGCTTTTCGGGTTGGTTAGCTTTTTGGCAGCACCAATGGCGCACACCGCCACCCTTTTTTATGTTTATTTAGTAGTCGTTGTTTTGTATCTGGCTGGCTTTTTGATTTTTTCCCCTCAAAAGATTTTTTTGCGGAAAAGAATTTTTTTGCTGTTTTTTGCCATTTTGGTAACTAATTTTTTTTGGCTCGGGCCGAATCTTTACTATGTTTGCCGACACAGTGGGGAAGTGGAAGCTTCTAAAATTCACCAGCTTTTTACCGATGAGGCGATTGCTCAGGGACAGGAATTCAGCGGCTTGGCAGAGGTAGCGTTATTTAAAAGCTTCCTGTTTAATTGGCAAGTTTACCAACCAGAAGTTGGGTTTGGACCACTTTTACGTGCATGGCAAGTTCACCTTAATAATCCCGAGGTGTCTTTTTTGGGATACCTATTTTTTTTGTTAGTGGCGGTCGGTTTGGCAACGGCGCTGTTTAAAAAAGAGGTAGTGTTAGTCTCTTGGCTGCCGGTCTTTATTTTTTTGTTTTTCTTCATGATGATTCTGAACCCCCTGCTGTCACCAATCTACAGTTGGCTTATCGGCCGTTGGTCTCTTGCAAGAGAAATTTTGCGCTTTCCTTTTACTAAATTTTCAATTTTGTTGATTTTTGTAGAGGCAATTTTTTTCGGTCAGGCAGTTAGAGTTCTATTTGCCAAAAGGAAAATAATTTCGTTGTTGGTAGCGGCGATAATTACCGGCAGTTTGATTTTTTACATGCGGCCGGCTTTTGCTGGTTATTTAGTTAGTCCGCAAATGAGAATTAAAATTCCCAATGAGTATTTTGAAATGTTTGCCTGGTTTGATCAGCAAACCGCCGGTCGCATTTTGAAGTTGCCGATGCCTGATTTGTGGGGTTGGAATTATTATGGTTGGGGCTACCAGGGCGCTGGTTTTTTGTGGTTTGGTCTTAAGCAACCTCTTTTGGATCGAGAGTTTGACCGTTGGTCCCAATATAACCAGGAAGCCTATCGAGAGCTAAGTTACGCGCTTTATTCTCAAAATTCGTCTTTGCTTTCGTCTTTTGTGCAAAAATATAATATTAACTGGATCTTGCTGGACGAAAATATTTTTGACCCCAACCACGACCAAAAAGTTTTGCTTTTCGAGGAGACTAAAGTTATTTTGAGTCAGCAAAACGAGTTTCAACTGGCCAAAAAATTTGGTCCCAAGATCAGTATTTATAAGGTAGGTAATTTACAAAATAACAAGATTTATAATCTGCAGTCTACGGAGGAAATTGTCGGGGCTAATTACGACAAGGTCGTTAGCCAGCTGCCGGCAAAAACAGCTTTACAATTAACTCGACCGGAAAAGGTCATCAAGGTAGATTTTGAGAAGTTTTTTCTTTTTCCGGAGAATTGCGGCCCGATTTTGCTAGACCAAAGTTTTGCTTATGATTTGCTTGATGCTGGTAGGGGGTTTAAACTTTCGGCCCAAGCAGCAAATGCCTGTGTCAAATTACCGCTTTTCCAGCTGCCCCTGCCCCTTAACGAGGCAAATCTTTGGTTAAAAGTTGATTTATTAAAAGAGGGCGATGCTAACTTTTGCCTATTCGATAATCGTTTGGGGCGGTGTGCAGCGCAGAGATATGATTATCCATTTTTTGAAATAGTTGGTGGTGCGGCAAATTATCAGCTGCAATTTTCCTTAGTGGCCAACGCTTACACAGAACTTAAAGTTCGCCAACTCAGCTTGACCTTTTATAAACAAAACAGTAATGAAGAGGCAATAAGTCTTTTGCAGGAAGGGAGCTTGGGTAATTTGCCGGTGCTTCAGCGTCAAGATACCAGCTGTGGGATTGCCCCGCAAAAGTACTTCAGAAAAATTACCGGCGCTGATGATAATCAATATATTGAATATTTTTCGCAAAACGGTAACCTTTGCGATACCTTTTACTATCCCCAATTGCTACATAATCAGGGTTATGCATTGTTAGTGGAATCAAAGAATATCCAGGGTTTACCGATTCGTTTTTGCCTAACCAATTATCAGACAAGACGCTGTGATTTGGACATTAAATTACACGAGGGGGCTGATTTTAAAACGCAGCTTTTTTTAATTCCACCTCAGTCAACAGGCGAAAAAGGTTTTGATTTGAATCTTAGCAATTATTCAATTGGGCAAGTCCCGTCGGTTAACCAACTGAAAGCGGTCAAAATTTTTCCTGTTGACTATCAGTGGCTAGCGCCCATTGATCAAAAAAACAAGCGCTTGTTTTTTGATCAAAGTTTTGACTCTGGTTGGCTGGCCCTTGGTTGGGAAGACGGAGGGCCTAAATTGCTGAAACACGTGCTGATTAATAATTGGGCCAATGGTTGGGAGCTGAACAATGAGGGCCAACGGCCTTGGATTTTTTTCTGGCCGCAAGGGTTGGAATATCTGGGCTTTTTGGTTCTAGCGGCTTGCTTTTGGTGGGGTTTTCGCCAAGGCAATGCCCAGAATAATAAAAATCGCCGCCAGTATGGCCAAATTAAGCGGGTGGCCGATTTGAAAAAGGCGCAGCAAAAGCGCGCTGACGGTAAATAAAGCCAGCAATAATCCCCGGCCAGAGTGGTTAAAAATGAGCGCCGCCGTTAAAAACAAGGCGAAAAAAAGCATCAGCAAAAACAAGCCAATCCAAAAATGACTGTTGGGCGGTTGTGACCAAACCAGCCACCCCCCCACTCCCCAAAATGAAATGGCTAAAATTAGCGTGGGAAGAAAGTTTTTGCGGCGTTGCGGCATGCTTTGATTTTAACCCAGCCTTTGTTAGAATTAAAGACGCGATGAACGAGCCTTATTTGATTGCCGTTTTGCTGGTGGTGGTGGTGGCCGCCGCCGTTTATTTTCTTAACCGTCGGCTGAATAAGCTGGCCCAGCAAAAGCCGGATGACACCCTGACCGCGTGGCTCAAGTCCATGCAGACCTCTTTGGAAAACACGACCAAGACGTTAAACCAGGCCCTAAGCAGCGGTAACAAAAACCTCAACGACACTTTGCAAAAAAGTAACCAAGAGCTTAATCAGCGTTTGGATAATGCGGCCCGACTGATGGCTCAAGTCCAGCGTGAAGCCGGGAAATTTACGGAACTTTCTTTGTCCATGAAGCAACTGCAAGACTATCTGCGCAGTCCCAAGTTGCGGGGCAATATTGGGGAGCAAGTGCTGAAGGATTTGATTTCGCAAATGTTTCCCAAAAACAGTTTTTTTCTCCAATACGCTTTTAAAAGTGGTGCCAAAGTAGACGCGGCGATCAAAACGGATGCCGGCATTTTGCCGATTGACTCCAAATTTCCGGCGGAAAATTTTCAAAAAATGATGGCAGCCGAGTCGGAAGAAGAGCGCAAAGCAGCTCACCGTGATTTCTCGCGGGATGTTAAAAAGCATATTGATGATATTGCGGCCAAATATATTTTGCCTGAGGAGGGCACGATGGATTTTGCCCTGATGTACATTCCTTCGGAACCAATTTACTATGAAGCGGTTAATGATCTCCCGCTGACGGAATATGCTCGCCAAAAGCGGGTTTATCCGGTTTCTCCCAACACGTTGTATGCCAACTTACAGGTGATTATGCTTTCTTTTGAAGGTAAAGAAATTGAGCAGCAATCGCGTCAAGTTTTTTCGCTATTACGGGCGATTCAAAAGGATTATCAAAAGCTGGCCGGCACGCTGGGCGTCTTGGGTAGACACGTCACTAATTCCTACAACCAAATGGCCAATGTCAATCAGGAATTTACCCTGATGGGGCAAAAATTGACTTCCGTCCAAACCCTGACCCCGGCCAAGCAAGACGGGAAAGTCCTTCATGAATAAAAACCAATTAAAAAAGCTCAATCCGCAGCAGCGGGCGGCGGTGCGTTATGGTCAGGGACCGTTACTGGTGATTGCCGGCGCCGGTACCGGTAAAACCACGGTCATCACCGAAAGAATTAAATACCTGATTGTCAGCAAAAAACTCAAGCCAGCCGAAATTTTGGCACTCACTTTTACGGATAAAGCCGCCGGGGAAATGGAGGAGCGGGTCGATTTGGCGATGCCTTACGGCTATACGGACATGTGGATTAGCACCTTTCACTCTTTTTGCGATCGGGTTTTGCGTCAAGAAGCCCTGCAAATTGGCCTCAACGCCAATTACCAGCTGATGGGCGGCGCAGAAACCACCCAATTTTTGATCAATCATTTGTTTAAATTCAAGCTTGGTTATTACCGGCCACTTGGCAATCCGACCCAATTTGTTGAGGGCCTGTTGCAGCATTTCTCCCGACTGAAAGATGAAGACATCCAGCCCAGCGAATATGTTCACTGGGTAAAGGCCAATAGCTTACAACTAGGAACTGATAACCAAAAGAAATATCTGGAATTAGCGACCGCTTACCAAACCTATGAGGAATTAAAAACGCAAAAGGATGTCATGGACTTTGGCGATCTGATTACTCGGGTTTTGCAACTGTTTCGCACCAGACCTAATATTTTGCGGCAATATCAACAGAAGTTTAAATACTTGCTGATCGACGAGTTTCAAGATACCAACATCGCCCAAAATGAGCTGGTCCGGCTTCTGGCGGGCAAACAGGCCAACTTAACAGTTGTGGCGGATGATGACCAGGCAATTTATCGTTGGAGAGGAGCAGCTACTGCCAATGTCATCCAGTTTCGTCGTAATTTTCCCAAAGCTAAATTAATCACCCTGACGCAAAACTATCGCTCCACCCAAGAAATTTTGGATCGAGCTTACCAGCTGATTCAGCACAATAATCCGGATCGTTTGGAAGTTAAGGAAAAGATTAATAAAAAATTGGTTTCAGCCCGTCAGGTGGTTGGCCAGCCGATTAAGTTGATTTTGACTGGTCGGTTGGAAGACGAAGCGGAGGCGGTGGCCAAAAAAATTAGCGGCTTGACCAAAAAAAAGTATCAGTATCAGGATATTGCCCTTTTAGTTCGGGCCAATAATCATGCTGAGGCTTTTACCCGGGCGCTGTCGCGGGCGGGGATTCCCTACCAGTTTTTAGGGCCGGGCCAATTGTTTCGCCAGCCGGAGGTCAAAGACCTGATCGCTTATCTGAAACTCCTGGATAATTTTGAGGACGGGCCAGCAGTGTATCGGGTGCTGTCCATGGGCGTTTTTGGTCTTTCCGGCCGCGATCTGGCCGCGATCAGTAACTTCGCCCGGCGCCAAAACATGGCTTTTTTTGAAGCCTGTGAACAAGCGGACCAAGTTTTTTTGAATCAGGAAGCTAGAGAAAAAATTAAAAAATTTGTGCAGATGGTCCACCGGCATTTGGATTTACTGGTCAAAGAAACGGCCGGTCAGATTCTTTATTATTTTTTGCAGGATTCGGGTTTATTGGAGCAATTGACAGATTATAAAACGGTGGCCCAGGAAAAGCAGGCGCAAAACATTGCCAAACTGTTTGACCGGCTGAAGTCCTACGAGGCAGCTCATGAAGACGCGTCAGTTCAGGCAACGGTGGCCTGGATTAGTCTGGCGATGGAAAGAGGCGAATCGCCATTGGCCGGTACGACTGACTGGGTAGCGGAAAATAAAGTTAATCTGTTGACCATTCATTCTGCCAAGGGTTTGGAATTTCCGGTGGTTTTTTTGGTTAATTTAGTTAGTGGTCGTTTTCCTACCAGGGAACGGCAGGAACAAATCCCTATTCCTGATGAGCTGATTAAAGAGATTCTGCCGGAAGGTGATTATCATTTGCAGGAAGAACGGCGGTTGTTTTATGTGGGGTTGACCCGTGCCCGAAACCGGCTTTGGCTAACCGCCGCTGATTATTACGGTGAGGGCCGGCGCAAAATCAAGCTCTCTCCTTTTGTTGCTGAAACTTTGGGAGAAAAAATCATTAGCCAGAAGCAAATTCAAGGTCAAAGCCAACAATTAACTTTTTTCGATTATCAAAAACCCCAGGAAGAAAAACAATCATTAGTCGTCAGTGATCAGCCGGCAGTTAATTTTCTTTCTTTTTCCCAGATCGACGTTTTTGCCACCTGCCCGCTGCAGTACCGTTATCGCTATTGGCAACGGATTCCGACTCTGCCGTCGGCAACGCTCACTTTTGGGACGACCATGCACAACACGTTGCGGGATTTTTATCAGCAAGCCAAACAGGGTAGCCAGCCGACCGAGCAGGATTTGCTGGTGTTGTTTGCCAAAAATTGGTCTACGGCCGGCCTTACGAACGCCGATCACGAGCGCAAGACGCGCAATCGGGGAGCAAAAATGCTGAAGAAATTTTACCAGCAAGAATATGACCCGCAAAATTTGCCGTTGGCTTTGGAACAGGGGTTTGCCATTAGGGTCGCGGCGGATCTGAAGGTGGGGGGTCGTTTGGATCGGGTTGACCGTCAGGGTGGCAAATTGGAAATTATTGATTATAAAACTGGTCGGGCCTGGGAGCAAAAGCGAGTTGACCGCAGTCTGCAGATGACGATCTACGCCTTAGCCGTTACCGATCAGGGAATTTACAACCAGCCGCCGGAGGACGTCATTTTGAGTTTTTACTTTTTGCAAACCGGCGAGAAGAAGTCGACGCAACGGACGGCCGCTCAATTAGAAAAAGACAAACAAGCGATTATTGAAATTGCTGAGCAAATTAATCACAGCGACTTTAAGCCTAACCCGGGGATTTGGTGCCGCTTTTGCGACTTCAAATTGATCTGCGAAGCGTGGCGATAAAGTTGACTTCTGGAGCAGTTTTGATATTATAGGGTTTAGTGGCTCGTTAATTTGACGGGGAGGAGACTGCAGTGAAGCGTTGGTTGTTCGCAGTGGCGCTGCTCGCCGTTTGGTTGGCTGGTTGCCAGCCAAAAGTCGTCGAGGTAACGCGAATCGTTGAGAAGGCGTGTCCCAGGCTTTTCCTTTTGCAGGTGGTTCAGGAGGGCGAGATCCCTTTGGGTGCGGAATTAGCCGTGGTTACCCAGGACGGGGTGACCCACTCTTTTCTGCTTGATCGCGGGAACTTTGTAGTGACCTTCACTACCGAGATTACGCTGATCAAAAACAGGGGTTTTGCTAGGAGCAACGCCCGAGCAGAGGGAGAAGTAATAAAGGCGGCTAACGGTGATGTTACGGTTCATTTGGCTTGGTGGCAATTGCCTAACCAGTCGCTTCCACCGTCGCCAACAGCGGCTCCAGCAACCACGGTGACTCCCCTTTAACCCGTTGTTCGGAGCGCCACTAAGGCAAGACCGGTCTTGATATCAGCGATGGCTGATGTTGGGCTTTGTGTCTTGCCTTTTTTCTTGGTAAAAAAAGCAAGATTGCAAGCGAAAATTGTTTTTTGATATAATGCCTTATGTCTGCATCGGAAGAAAATGCTCCCCAAGAGTCGGATAAGTTAAGGATCGACAACCCCAAAGAACTGCTTATCCGTTGGCGTCAATCAGATTTTTATCAAAAAGCCCATGATCAATTTTTTGCAGGTAAGGATTTGGTTGCCAGTGTAACGCCTGAAGAAAAAAGCCGTGTTTTTGAAGAAAGCAGTGAGGCGAAAAAATTTATCAAAAGTTTGCTCCGAACGCACTAATTTTCCAAAACACCCGGGATATTCGATTTCCCGGCCACCGAAGGACTGCTTAAAATGGCTAAAACCGCGCCAAGACTGGTCCGGAAAGCGTTGGTCATAAAGCCCTTCAAAATCAAGTTCTTGGCAACCAATTTTTTTGGCTTGCTTGATTGCCTCCCAAACCAGCAAATACTGGGCCAAAAGCTGTCGTCCCAGGCGACCGGTAAAAGCATAATAATAGTAGGCCCGGCGAGCGGCGATGAGAATGACTGTTCCCGCGATAATTTGGTGATGAACCACGGCCGCTAAAAACCAGGCATTTTTGCCAAAGGTAGCATGAAGATTTTGCAGGCTTTTGAGACTGGGTACCCAGCGTCGCCAGGGGGTAGACTGGCGCCAAGCGCGACGATATCCCGATATCCCGATATTGTGATATACCGAGATGCCAGACGTTTGTGCTTGGCGGATGGCATAGCGGGCGTCTTTTTTCATTTGTTGCAAAATTTTTTCTTCTGATTGCTTTAAATTAATTTCCAAAGTTTTGCTGGGTAAGAATGTTGTCTTTTTGAGTTTAAAGCCGGGAGGAATTTGTTTTTTGTTTAGGGGCTCGAGGTAGATTATCCCAACACCCCTCGGGAATGCTGCGCACGCCTCAGGGGTGATTGGGGCGCGCTGGATTTTAACAATAGAAATGCCAAATAGTTTGCGAATAAAAATATAAGCGCCATTGATTTTGTTTACTTGCCAGCCTTGCAACCGAAGATAGTGGGCATATTGGGATGTTTGGCGAAGATCAGTCACTTTTTCAATTTCAAAATCACCCAGCGCAATTTGTTGGCGATTTGGTAAACCCGATAAAGCCAAGGGTTGATCACCAGATCATAAGCGCCGATGGATTCCCGCAGCTGGCCGCCGAAGCCGGCTTTGAAGCGGTGAAACCCAAACCAGGGGTCCTGGGGGTCAGCCTCCGGGCCGAGGCTGCCCCACATGTCAAAAAGCCGGCAATTTTTTTGTTTGCCAAACTTGATTGCTTCCCAAAAAAGCGCGTGCGGCGCCATCACTTCGCGGTGTTCACGGCTGGAGGCGCCGTAAGGATAATAAAGCACTTGGTCGTAGACGAAAAAAACGTAGGCGGCCAAGACCTTATTTTTGTATTTGGCCAAAAAAAGCTGATAAATATCCGTGTCTTTAAAAGTCTCCCAAAGCAAGCGGTGGTACTGTCGGGTGTGGCTGTAAAAACCCTGGCGCTGTGTCGTGGCCCACATTAACTGCAAATAAGTGGCAAACGCTTGGGCTGATTTATCGGGGATGACCTTGACGCCACGGCGCTCGGCTAAGCGAATATTGTAACGGGTTTTGGGTTTCATAGCCGCTAACAGGGCCTCTTCAGGTTTGGTCAAATCCAGCTGGAAAGTGTAACGGTGAAAGTGGTCTTCGCCCGGTCGGCAAGACTGCAGTAAAAATTGTCTAACTTGTTGGTTTACCCGCCCGGCCGGAAAATTTAAGTTAGGCTCGACTTTAATAAAAATTGCCTTTTGCTGCTGGCCAATCTTGAGAAGCTCGTCAAACTCCTTTTGGGTGGGCAAGGCTGATTTGGGTAAATAGCCGACCGTATAAGGCAGTTTAGGCATGGAGTGAAAAAAAACCTGAAAATTTTTTAGCCGCACGACTTTGACACCGGTTTTGGTCCGAAATTCAGCCCACTCTTGAGACTGTAAAGGATGTTGAGCCACCCTCTTATTCTAGCAAACTTTCGTTGATAAACTCGAGCAAGTCAGTGGGAATGTCGTTGACAAAGCGGGAGAGAGGGTTGCTGGTACGTTGGCCAAAGTAAAGCCGGCGGCGGGCGTACGAAAGAAACAGTCGGCTTTTGGCCCGCGTCATGGCCACATAAAACAGTCGTCTTTCTTCTTCAATTTTGTCTTTTTCCAGCAAACTGCGGGAATGAGGGAAAAGACCCTCTTCCAAGCCAACCACAAACACGATCGGAAATTCGGTCCCTTTGGCGGCATGAGCGGTCATCAGCGTTACCCCTTGATTAACTTGGTCAGCTTGATTAACTTGGTCAACTCCGTTTTCTTGTTCCACCAAAGCGACGTTTTCCAAAAAATTGGTTAAGTCAGGGTGCTGGGTGGCAACCGAGCGCAACTCTTTGATGTTTTCCAGCTTGGCCAGATCGGTTTCGCTTTGGGAATCAAACAGCTCCAAATAAGCGGTTGTTTGCAAAATTTTGTCCAATAATTTGAGCGTTGATAGGGATGGAGCTTGTTTTTCCTTAAATTTAAGAAATTTTTCTGCCCGGCGCTTACCGATTTGTTCAATTCTTTTGAAAGCAACCTTGTCTTGCGGATTAGTCCAGTATTTTAAATAAGCCAGGCAATCTTTGATCTCTTTGCGGTCATAAAAGCGGGTGCCGCCGACCAGCCGGTAAGGCAACCCGGCGTGCAGAAAGGCTTCTTCCAGGGTCCTTGACTGGGCGTTGGTACGGTAGAGGATGGCAAAATCAGCCGGGGAAAACGACGGCTGGCGCAAAGTTTGGGTCGCGACCGTATTGACAATAAAGTCGGCTTCATCGATTTCAGAACGAGCTTCGTATAAGGCGACCGGGTCGCCGGCGCCATTTTGCGTCCACAGGTTTAACACCGGATGACTGGCATTTTTTTTGATCATCGCGTTGGCGGCGCTCAAAATCGTTTGGGTAGAGCGGTAGTTTTGCTCCAAGTTGATGGTCTTAAGATCAACAAAATCTTGCTGCAGGGTTAAAAGATTGCGGTAGTTGGCCCCACGAAAGCCATAAATGGCTTGCGAGGCGTCACCGACCGCGCACAAATTGCGCCACTTGCCGACCAGTTGGCGAGTCAACAGATATTGAGCCTGATTGGTATCCTGATATTCATCAATCAGAATATATTGGAACTGGTTTTGATAGTTGGCTAAAACTTCCGGGTGGCTGCGAAAAAGTTGAACGGTTTTTAGCAGTAAATCATCGAAATCTAAGGCTTGATATTGCCGGAGCATTTTTTCGTAGGCCAGATAAATCTCGGCGACGTCCCGTTGCCAAGGGCCACGGGCATATTGAGGATATTCGGTAGCGGTAATCATTTCGTTTTTGGCTTGAGAAATCGTTTTGAGAACCGCCGTCGGCGCCAACTTCTTTTCCGAGAAATTAAGCTTCCTTAAGGTCTGCTTGATCGCTTCCTTTTGGTCGCTGGTGTCGTAGATGGTAAAGCCGGGGGGAATCCCGATCGCTTGGCCGTAGCGTCGCAAGACCCGAGCGCAAAAAGAATGGAAAGTCCCGGCAAACGGGAGGGAGGCGGAGTTGACCGAGTTGACCGAGTTGACCGAGGGGACGAGCAATTTTTGCAAACGAATCTTCATTTCGTCAGCGGCTTTGTTGGTGAAAGTCAGTAGCAAAATATTTTCGGGAGGCACTTGTTTTTCTTTGATCAAATAAGCAGCCCGGTGAGTGAGCGCGCGGGTTTTGCCTGATCCTGGACCAGCCAAAATCAGCAACGGTCCTTCGCCATAGGTGACCGCCGCTTGTTGAGGGGGGTTAAGGTGAGCTAAAATAGAGGAGCGTCCAAGCATAGGAGCATTCTAACATGATGCCAAGATACTCTAAAGAGGGATTTGTCCCAAAAATTAGTCAAATTTTGATTGTGGTTTTGGTTTTTGTGGGTTTGACAGCGCTTTTTTATGCGCTTGGTAGCCGCTTGCAGCGGCTGGTTTTGGGGGCCAAGCAATCGGTCGCCAGTACGGCTGGCCGGACCAACTTTTTACTTCTGGGGGTCCCTGGCGAAGCGTATAGTGGCCAAGATTTGACGGATACGCTGATTTTCTTTTCGCTTGATCAATCCAGCGGCGAATCATGGTTGCTTTCTTTGCCGCGGGATATCTGGATTGCAGCGATGAGAGCCAAGCTTAACACAGTCTATCATTATGCAGAGAAAAATCAGCCTGGTAGCGGTCTGGCAGAGTCAAAAAAGGTGGTGGGGGAAATTTTGGGCCAGCCGATTCATTACGCGGTGCTGCTTGATTTCGGTGGTTTTCGTCAAGTGATCGACACGCTTGGCGGCGTGCCGGTAGACGTCGAACGGGCGTTTGACGACTACCGCTACCCGATTCCGGGTAAGGAAAATGATGAATGCAGTGGTGATAGCAACTATCAGTGCCGCTATGAACATCTTCACTTTGAAAAAGGGTTGCAATTAATGGACGGTGAACGCGCCCTAAAATACGTTCGCAGCCGTTTTGCTGAAGGAGAAGAGGGTACGGATTTTGCCCGTTCCCGTCGCCAGCAACAAATTATCACGGCAATTCGAAAAAAGCTGCTATCTTGGGAAACATTGCGCGACGGGAAGCGACTACGATTACTGTATGAAGTTTTTAACCAAAGTATTAAGACTGATGTCCCACCGTCAGCGTATTTTGGTTTGGCCCAATTGGCGCTCCAGTTTAAAACGGCCAATATTAAAACGGCTGGTTTGGAAGACCTTTTGGTTAACCCGCCCGCTTCGACTCAATATGATTTCCAATGGGTGTTGATGCCCCGCACCGACTGGTCGGAAATCCACCGCATGGTGGTCAAGCGGCTGACTAATTAACCAGCTGGTAAATTTTGGTTTCTCCGGAAGCAAAAACCACTTCGCCTAACTGACGGAACTTTTCTTCATTAAGGTTAACGTATTGTTGTCTTTCCAAAGCGCCGATAAAAATATATTTTGCTTGGTATTGCCGTAGCAATTGCTTCGTTTGCTGCGGATCGGCGGCTTCGTAAATTTGCTGGACAATATCGGTGCGTTTACCGGCTTCATCGAAGGAGCCGCGCCACAACCACTCGTGGACCCGCCAGCCCAAAATGGTCGGTAAACCGGTATTGGCGCTGACGCGGGCAAAGTCAGTGTAGCTTTCGCCGACGGCCTCAACAATGACCGGCTGACCACTAATATTTTCCCTAAACCACAAAATCGCCTGGTAGTCATCTGGGTAGCTGGTTTGTAAATAAGTGAGGCCGTAGAGGCCTTGGTAATTTTTGAGACCGTAATAAGAACGGATGGCAAAGCGGGGATAAATGGCAATAAAGGCGATAAGCGATAGGCAAGCAGTGATAAGCAAAGCCTTAATAAGTTTGTTTTTAAGATTTGAAATGACTCTAAGGATAATGTAGGGGGCGGTCAGGCCGAACATCACGAAGGCTTGGTAAGTGAGCTTAAACATGGTATTGGCCCGCTGGTGAGAGTGGATATAGATGTCTTTGACATAGATAAACTCGGGGATCAGGATTAACAGCCAACTGACGCCTACCATAATGAGAACCACGTTATCAGTGTTTTGCCATTGGTTTTTTTTCCAGAAAGAAAAGCCGATAAAAGTCAAAGTCAACATGAGTGGCCAACCCCACAAAACCGGCAGCATCCAGACAGGCGAGTGAAAATCTGTCAAGGCCACTCCTTGGGTGATGTTTTCAAAATGAAGATGGTAGGGTAGAGAAAAAAGCAGGGCCAACCCCAAACAGATCAAGCCAGTTAGGGCGCTGCTGCCCAAAGCTTGAGTTGGCCGGCGATAACGGGTGAAATTGAGATAAAGGGTAGCGAGGCCAAAAATCAAAAAGTAAATGGGGAAGTCCCAGGTGTTGGTCATAAAGAAAACGGCGAGGAGCAACGAGATACCAAGATATCGAGTTGACCAAGTTAATCGAGTTAATCGAGTCGCCCTGGGCGACCGAGTAAAGAAAAAACTTAATACCAGGCTTAAAAAGAGTAAGACGAAAGGCAGGTTGAGAAGATGGCCGTGCAGGTCAGCCACCACAAAACTGTAAAGCGGGAATTCATGAATCGTGTTGTCCGCGGCCCCGAACTTTTCAACAATAAACCGGGTGGCGTCCGGGTACCAGTAAGCCGAAAAATTATGGTTGGTCAGCCACCAATAAAGCGGGTGCAAATTGCCGCCTAGGCTGACCAACAAAGCCGTCGCCAAACCGGCAAAAGCAATCTTTTTTGTTTTCTTGTCATTTTTTTTCAAGACGGCAAAAAGGTTACTGCCAAAAGTAAAACTGGCGGTCATGGTGAAGGCAAACAACAGAGCCATCATCAGATTGTAGGTAATGGCCGAGTCAAGACCGGATAACTTAGTCAAAACCGCGGTTGCTAGGTGGCCGAAGTAATAATAATTGATACTTTTGCCGGCCAGCCACATGTCCGCCGGCGGAAACCAACGCGCCCGTAAAATGGAGTTGACAAAGCCGTAGTCCATGAATTTTTCCAGGCCCTGAATATTGGGTTGGAAGCCGCGTATCCAGGCCCAAAAAAGCAGGGCCACCAAAAAAAGCGCCTCTTCAAAAATAAAAATTCTTTGGTGGGTGTGAACCAACTTTTTGACGGTTTTGGTTTGGCGGCGAAATAACCAGAAATTAAACCCGGTCGCCAGGGTGACGATCAACCAAATCGTTTGGCTGGTAAAGGGGAGGATTTTTAAACTGCCCAGCAACCAGACGAAATAACTAATGACCAGCAAGGCAATAATTTTGCTTAAACTGTAACCCTTGTCCCAAAAGTTACCAAAAAAATGAAAGGTTAGGGGCAAGAACACCAATCCCAAGCCACCGAC